>JBKEAS010000104.1:0-6017 GCA_047972635.1 Anaerotignum sp. | reverse complement strand
GGTTCTTCCTCGCTAGAAGAAGGATCCGTGGTAGTTGCATCCTCATTCTTTGATGGTGGTATTTCAATCAAATCGTTTGAAGCATCTTGATTGGTCTGATTGCCATAATCACTCGTTTTGTCATCTTTTAAAGTGCAAGCACTACATAAAAAAAGCAAAGTGACAATCAAAACATGCGTAACTCTCATTTTTTTATTCTTCACTATATTCATCCCTTTTGTCCGCTATAACGTCGTAAACCGAAAGCAGTTCCTGATTATGCATCTCTAAAATATCTGAAAACTTGTCACATACTTCATCATAAACATCTGAATATGGAAAACGAACCACCCAAACAGGGTTATAATGGCCATCTTCTTCTTTTATGCCATCAACAATTGCACCTAAAGGTTCTGTATCATAATAATCAAAAATTGCATCATATTCCCAATCTTGAATTTCTTTATCACAACTCAAGCGTAAAACAACATTTATCTTTTCATCTACCATTTCTGCATACACATTATAAACCATACCTACGTATTCTGATAAGTTATAACTTCCCAACTCTTTTTGCAAAAATCCAGTTTCCTTATCCTTCAACATGATTACAATTACGGTATCTTCCATATCGTTCTCCTTCGGTGTGCATAACTCGTCCTTTTTCTTGAAATTATACTATACTTACCTATAATATGCAAGAAAATGGTGTCATTACGCCTTCTTACAAATTCGTAAAAATCCTAGAAGTACAAGTATTCTTTTCCATATGACGCAAACCTGAATGATTTGTTCCCATATTTTCAAAAAAGGAAATGCTATCTTTTGAAAATAACACTTCCTTGCTTTTTCATCATTTCTTTTTTTGTAAACTACGTCAAGCTATTTTGCAAGTGGCCCTTAACTGTATTTACTGATATCGCCCAAGGTAACGCCTGGATGGAGGGCAATGTTAATACCATTGGCGATAATATTAGCCAACCTGTCTATCACGAAATCCACTTCTTTTGGTGTTACAAACATATTTTCCGTATATGGATCTAAGATTTGTGTAATCATGCTATACTTTTCTTCTTCTTCCAAACCTTGTAACATACGATAAAATGTGGATCCTTCCTCTGTTTGTTCTATCATACTTGATAAAATAAGATCCATTGTGTCATTGACTAGCGTAGCAGCATCAACCACTGTAGGCACGCCAATTGCAATAACAGGAATTCCCAAGGTTTCCTTGCTTAATTCCTTCCTTTTGTTCCCAACGCCTGCCCCAGGGGCTATGCCTGTATCTGAAATCTGAATGGTTGCATTAATACGGCTAGAACGCCTTGCAGCCAGTGCATCCACAGCGATTAATAATGTTGGCTTTGTTTTTTCAACCAAACCTTTTATAATTTCTCCTGTTTCAATCCCGGTAATCCCCATAACTCCGGGACTAATTGCCGAAACAGCACGCAAATTCCCCTCTATTTCCTCAGGCAAGGTCCCCTGCAAATGGCGTGTCACCAAAATACGCGAAACAACCTTTGGCCCCAAAGCATCAGGTGTTATATTCCAATTTCCAAGCCCCGCAATCAAAATTTGGTCTCCTTCTTTTGTTTGTGCAAGCTTTTTTATTTCTTCAGCCAAGAGCTCAATAATTTCTTCGTGACATTCAACTGCATTTTCCTTTAACTGCTCCGACTCAATCGTTATATAGGCACCCTTGGGTTTGCCCATCATCTGGCTACCCTCGTCATTTACAATATTCACTCTGGTCAAAGTATAATATTCACTCTCTTTGGTTTCAACCACAACACCATTAGGCCCTTCTTCTACTTCCATTTTAGCTTGTTTGGCCATCTCTCTTGCTTCAATTGCTAAGTCAGTTCTGATCTGAACGGCCCTTTTCTTCGTTTCTTCTTTCATCTATTTATGCCACCCTTTCGGTTTTTAACTTATTTTTTCCATCGTTTTGAAATATATGCATTGACTTATTTTCATTCATCGGGTAAAATATATGGTGTTGAATTAACCAAAGGGTATGCACCAAATAATGACCCTGTCCGTGTCGTTAGGAGAATAAACTCCTGAAGGTGGTTAATGTGTAGTAGTAAAAAGAGATATTGACTAAAATATCGGAAACCACAGAAAATGAACGAATTATTAGGAGGAAAACACAGTGGCAAATATTAAATCCGCTAAGAAAAGAATTAAAGTAATTAACAAAAAAACTTTGAGAAATAAAATGATTAAATCTCAAGTTAAAACAGCTATGAAAAAAGTTATTGTAGCTGTAAATGCAGGAGACAAGGAAGTAGCTTCCGTAGCTTTGAAAAATGCGATCTCCTCTATTGATAGAGCTTACATCAAAGGCATCTATCACAAAAATACTGTAGCTAGAAAAAAATCTTCTTTAACAAGATTGGTTAATAGCCTATAATGATTACGTCCTTAAAGGATGCCCGACTTTCGTTGGGTGTCCTTTTTTCGTTCCATACAATAAAAATATACTACCAGATAAAGATATTACCCACATCATTTTGCCCATCTTGTATCATAATCATTTTGATAAACGAAAATTTCTTTTGTACCATATTTTCCCCAATTTGTGATACAATAAAGAAGAAAAGATAGAACAATTCTAATTTCCATGATTGCTCTATTGGCACAACATAAAAACCTTTCCAAGGAGGACTTTATATGAATATTGTAGATATCATTATAAAAAAAAGAGATGGGCATAAATTATCACAAGAAGAAATTTCATTTTTTGTAAAAGGTGTTACCGATGGCACATTGCCCGACTACCAAATTTCTGCTTTTCTCATGGCAGTTTTTATCAAAAATATGGATACAGAAGAAACAGCTTGGCTTACCACAGCAATGGCACAATCCGGCAGTATGTTCGATTGTTCCGAAATCGATGGTTTTAAGGCTGACAAACATAGCACTGGCGGTGTTGCAGACACAACCACATTAATTCTTGCACCACTTGTTGCCTCAACAAATGTTCCAGTCATAAAAATGAGCGGACGTGGGCTTGGATTTTCCGGTGGCACCATAGATAAATTAGAAGCCATTCCCGGCTTTAATGTAAATATTAGCGAGGAAGAAGCCATTGCCTTTACAAAAGCAAGTAACATTGTCCTAATGGGTCAAACGGATAACCTGACCCCTGCAGACAAAAAATTATACGCACTTCGTGATGTAACAGGTACGGTAGATAGTATTCCTTTGATTGCGGCAAGTATCATGTCAAAAAAAATTGCGGCCGGTGCAGATGGCATCGTCTTAGATGTCAAATGTGGCAGTGGTGCGTTTATGCAAGACTTAGCATCTGCCGAGGCCCTTGCCACAATTATGGTTGAAATGGGACGCCATGTTGGACGAAAAGTAACTGCCATTATCAGCAGTATGGATCAGCCACTAGGCATGAATATCGGCAATAGCCTAGAAGTAATTGAAGCAATTGAAGTGCTAAAAGGCAATGTAGTGGGAGATCTTTTAGATGTCTCTCTAACATTGGGTGCACATATGCTCCTTTTGGCAGAACGCGTAAAAACACTAGAACAAGGAAAACATATCTTACAACACCATATTAATAACGGCATGGGTCTATCCATGTTTCAAGAACTTTTGGTACAACAAGGCGGAAATCCAGAAATCATCAACGACTATTCCTTACTTCCCTTGGCTGATTGCAAGAAAGTGGTACTTTCTGAAAAAAGCGGTTATCTAAACGAAATGGACACAGCCCTAATCGGTCGTGCTTCCTTAGAAACAGGAGCAGGCAGAGCCTTGAAAGACCAACCTCTGGACTTTGGTGCCGGTATCATTATGAAAAAACGCCTTGGCGATTTTGTGGAGCATGGCGAAGAAATCGCAGAAATTTACGCAGCTTCCGATGAAAAATGTGCAAATGCCGCAACCTATTTGCTACAAGCATTAACCATTGGCGAAACAAAGCAAGATACACCGCCACTCATCTTAAAAATTATTGAATAAGAAAGGATGAACATGATGAAAAGAGCAATCATTGTTGTTTTAGATAGTGTAGGAATTGGCGAACTACCCGATGCAAAAGATTTTGGCGATGTCGGTAGCAACACGCTAGTAAATATAAAAAAAGCCCGTCCACAAACCGAGCTAAAAAATATGTGTGCTTTAGGACTTGGAAATATCCAAGGCGAAGAAATTCATCTTTTAGGCAAAACCACTTCCCCGCAGGGCTCCTTTGCCAAAATGGCTGAAAAATCTATCGGGAAAGATACCACCACAGGTCACTGGGAAATGGCTGGCATTATCACAAAAAAACCTTTCCCCACTTATACAGAAACAGGCTTTCCCAAAGAAATCATGGATGCCTTCGAGCAGGCAATCGGAACAAAAACACTAGGTAACTTTGCTGCATCAGGCACCCAAATCATCGAAGACCTTGGCCCGGAACACATCAAAACAGGTTACCCTATTATTTATACCTCTGCAGATAGTGTGTTCCAAATTGCAGCTCACGAAGAAATCATTTCTGTAGAAAAATTATATGATATGTGCCAAATCGCACGCAATCTTCTTTGTGGCGACTATGCCGTAGCGCGTGTTATCGCCCGCCCCTTTGTAGGAAAAGAAGGTAACTTTACACGAACCAAAAACAGAAAGGACTTTTCTTTAGAGCCAACAGGAATTACTGTCTTAGACTTGGCACAAGAAAAAGGACTAAATGTAACTGCCATTGGTAAAATTGAAGACATCTTCGAACATAAAGGTATCACCCGCTCAGACCATACCACAAATAATACGGATGGTATTGACAAAACTATTTTGTTTACCAAAGAAGAATTTGAAGGTATCCTCTTTACCAACTTGGTTGATACTGATATGATTTATGGCCATCGTAACGATGTCGAGGGCTATGCCACCGCTTTGGAATATTTCGACTCTAAGCTACCAGAAATCATGGCTGAAATGAAGGAGGACGATATCCTCTTTATCACAGCAGACCACGGCTGTGACCCTACAACACCTAGTACAGATCATTCCAGAGAATATGTTCCTCTTTTGGTTTATGGCAAAAAAATCAAAGCTGGTGTAGACTTAGGCATTCGTAAAACTTTCGCAGATTTAGGTCAAACAATCGCAGACTATTTAGACTTAGATGCACACTTTGAAGCAGAAAGCTTTTTAAGTGAAATCTTGAAATAATGGAATCAGCCTATGAAAAGGCATTTAAAAAGCGATACGCACATTTTTTTGTGCATATCGCTTTTTATCTTTTGCAACTTCAAATGAAGAAACATCTCTTATTCAAAAACTTCAGCCAAACCTACTAACGTAAGTTTTAAAACAGCTGATTTCCACGGACAAATTTAGAAACAACATGGCGTTCGTCACTCAAATAAATCATCCGCTCAAATCTTTCCCTTACTGTCATTTCTTGAGGATGAGGCAGTGTTGTATCGTCTAAGATAACCGCATCAAACTCAAATCCTTCTTCAAAACTACCAACCTTACCAAAAAATGCACCGCCACCTACACTTCCTAAGTAAAATGCTTCTTCCACAGTCAATGGTTTTTTTGTCTGGTCAACCAATCTCCAACGAAGTTTAGACGATTGAATGGTATCTACCATGGCACGTAAAATAGATAACTGTGTTCCTCCGGCTACGTCAGACCCTAGTCCCACTTTCATTCCCTCATCTATAAATTCACGCACCGGTGCGATGCCAGAAAGTACATTCATATTAGACTGCGGACAATGTGCAATCATAACACCCTTTTCTTTCATTAACTGCATTTCTTCCTTAGGTGGATGAACACAATGTGCCATAATGGTTGGCACTTCTCCGCCAAATAAACCAAACTGATCATATGCATCCCCATAAAACTTTGAATTTGGACATAACTCTTTCACCCATGCAATCTCGCTTAAATTTTCTGATAAATGAGATTGCATCGGAAGTTGATATTTTTTCTGAATTTCACTCAATTTCGTCATCAATAAATCCGTACAAGACGGTATAAATCTTGGTGTAATGATAGGCTTTGTATTTTCATATTTAGAA
>JBKEAS010000096.1:0-1634 GCA_047972635.1 Anaerotignum sp. | reverse complement strand
CCAAAAAACAACTCCAATTGCCATGCCAATTCCAGTGTAAATAAGCATAGCTTTTGCCAAATTCCTACGGTTTAGGTTTGCATACTTATCAAATGCCCAAATAAAAAGTATAACAATATTTGCAATAGGTATCATCAAAATCAGCCCAATCAGCATATAGTCACCTAAAGATAACGGAGCTTCTTTATCAGCCTTAGCGGATGCCTTTGGTTCAAGTGAGGACTGCGGTTTTCCTTCTACTTTTTTAATCAAACTGCCACAGTTGGTGCAATAAATATCTTTTTCTTCAACATCATATCCACAAGTGTTACATTTTCTACTCATATTATTACTCCCTTCTTGCAAAGATTGCTTTTCTTATAGTTTATCATAGTTTGTCGATAAAGTCTTGCCTTTTTCACGCCATCCTATTGTAAACCAATTTATTTATTTCAGTTGACAATTTAATGTATAAAGTTTAAAATGTAATAAATAAAGAAAAGGAGTATGCCAATGAAAACAAAAAACTTAACTAAAATAGCCCTTATGACTGCCATCATCTGTATCTTTTCACCTATTAGTGTCCCCCTACCAATAAGTCCCGTTCCACTAACACTTTGTACCTTTGCCTTGTGTTTGGCAGCTTACATACTAGAACCAAAGCAAGCAATGGCAGCAACTGGATTATTTCTTTTCATCGGAGCCATAGGCGTTCCTGTCTTTTCTGGCTACACTGGTGGGTTTGCCAAATTTGCAGGTCCCACTGGCGGTTATCTGATTGGATACCTCTTTTTAGTGGGGATTACCTCGTACTTCGTCCAAAAAAATCCAAATTCCCGAAAAATGCAAATCTTAGGTGCCTTCCTTGGTACTGTCGTGACCTATACATTTGGTACGTTTTGGTTGGCCATACTCACCAATGCTAGCTTTTTTGCAACCTTGCCTACAGGTGCTTTGATTTTTCTTCCTCTTGACATTGTAAAAATCATTCTTGCTTGTTTCCTTGGCGAAAAACTAAAAACACATATCAATCACATTTCATAATAAAACGCTTGCCAAAAATTTTTTCAATCTTCTTGGCAAGCGTTTTTTATCTTTATGTTAGGCTGACACTATAGAAATACTTACTCCAATAATATATAATCCGTTTTCCAGCACATCTTCCTATCAAATATCTTCCGTTTCACTAGGTATTTCTCCCCATACAAACCGCTCAAGCGGTGGCACAAGGTACGCCCCGATAACCTTCATAACTTTTCCAACAAAAATGGCAGAAATCACTGTCCCCTCTCTAATCCCTTCAATTTCTCCTAAAAAAATGAAAGACAACACACAACTCATACCCACCACAGTACAGTCCATCCAAACCTTTACATCGTGAAATGTACGCTCTTTTGCAAACACTTCTTTGATTGCAAAGGCGAGTCCCTCACTTGGCATATTCACAAGTCTCACATTCATATATAAACAAACCCCAATTGCAACCAAAATAACACTGACAACCATCATAATCAGACTACCAAAATATGTAGGGATTGCAAAATCATCCACAACCCACTTTGCAAAGTCAACAAAAAAACCAAACATCATTGCAAAAAGCACTTGCGTGATATCTACCCATCGAAAGTTTTTTCTTAACAATAAAATCTGGATAA
>JBKEAS010000043.1:0-2179 GCA_047972635.1 Anaerotignum sp. | reverse complement strand
TCGTGGCAGATTATTCAGAAATTACGGATGCAGCATTGGTGGAAATGGCATAGCTGTTTTCCTCATGCTGTTTTGCAGGAGGAGGCGTTACTTCTGCTGCCTTTTCAGCAGAATGTTTTTCAGATTGCTCGTTCGCCTTTTCTAATGCCTCTTGTGCTGCACGTTTTGCCAATTCGGCATTGGCATCTGCCTGTGTAATTGTGCCTTCTTCTACCATAGAGTCAATTTCCTCTTCGGTTAATCCGCTTAGGCTGACTGAGCTTGTGGTTTCCTCGCTAGATGATTCAGCCGGAGGAGCAGCCGGAGGTGCTGGAGGCGGGGTTTTGTCTGCGGACTGGGTAGATGTTTCGCTTTCAGTTGTTTGCGCCTGTGCTAGAGTTTCGCTTTCTGCTGCTTGCGCATTTTGTGCAGCTAAAGCGGCACGACCTTCTGCACTAATTTCTATTGCATCTACTTTGGATGCCCTAGAAGTGGATGCAGCAGCAGTGCTTTGAGTGGTATCTGTGGTTTCAGCAATACCTGTGAGTGCTGATGTTAGGTCTGTACTTTCTGTTGTTTTGTTTTTCTCAGCTTCCTGAAGTTTCTCATATGCAGAGAGTGTGTTAAAACCGTTAATAGATTGAATCATAGTAGCCACCTTTCTATCCTCTAATATGGATTGGTTTTAATCATACCACAGTATGGAAATAAATAGGCGAAAGTCGGTGGTTTTTAATTGGAATTTAAGCGAATTATAATCAAAGGATGCCTGCTTTACAGACACCCTTATATGATCGGAAATAATGTTAAATATAGTCCTTGTTTACGTTATATAACCTAAGAATTTAGTGTTATGGGCAAATAAGGTTGTGTGTCATTTTTTTAAAAAAAAGACTAGGCTTAAGAAGCTTTTAAAGGCATGAAACCTGTGCTTATTTCAAAACCACATTGTGGTATGTTTTTTTGCCTTTTTGCACCAAAAGTTTTCCATCGGTGAACAGGCTTATGGTTATTTTAAAGTCTAAACTGGTTACGGGTTGTTCTGCCACTTTTATTCCACCTTGTTCTACCGCACGTCTACCTTCGGAACGAGAAGGAACGACACCAATTGTTGTAAGGAGAGTTAAAATATCCATACCATCGGCAAAATCAGCGGTGGGTAGTTCTGTGGTAGGAACGGAGCCTGCAACCGTACCTTTTCCGAAGAGAGCATGGGCTGCTTCTTGTGCCTTTGTTGCTTCTGTTTCACCATGAACGATTTTTGTTAACTCGAATGCCAAAACTTCTTTTGCTTTGTTAATCTCGCTGCCTTCTAAAGCGCCCAAACGACGTACTTCGTCCATAGGCAAGAAGGTAAGTAAACCGAGACATTTTTCTACGTCCTTGTCACCAATATTTCTCCAGTATTGGTAAAATTCGTAGGGGCTTGTTTTTTCTGGGTCTAGCCAAACAGCACCGCTTACGGTTTTGCCCATTTTAATGCCTTCACTGTTTGTAAGAAGTTTGAAGGTCATACCATATGCGGGTTTGCTTAATTTACGGCGGATTAATTCGACACCTGCAATGATATTTGACCACTGGTCGCTTCCGCCCAGCTGCATCACGCAGTTATGACGATTATATAACTCCAAGAAATCGTATGCCTGCATGATCATATAATTAAATTCTAGAAAAGAGAGGCCTGCTTCTTTATCCATACGAATTTTAAAGCAATCTGCTGATAGCATACGGTTTACGGAAAAATGAATGCCTACATCACGAAGGAATTCGATGTAATTCAGATTTCTCAACCAATCGGCATTGTTTACAATTGTTGCATTGCCGTTGTCAAAGTTGATAAAGTGAGAAAGCTGATTTTTGATACAGGAAACATTATTATCGATGGTTTCTAATGTCATCATCTGACGCATATCGGCTTTGCCGGAAGGATCGCCAATCATGCCTGTACCGCCACCCATTAAGCAAATAGGGTGGTTGCCACAGCGTTGCATATGTGCCATTGCCATTACGGTGAGGAAATGTCCCACGTGAAGGCTATTTGCAGTTGGGTCGATACCAATATAAAATGAAACACCGCCTTTTTCAAATAATGCCTTGATCTCGTCCTCATGTGTCATTTGTTCAATAAATCCACGTTCTTTTAATACTTCGTAAGCATTCATGTTCAATTCTCCTTTTTAATATTTGGTAATATAGTATA
>JBKEAS010000342.1:0-8518 GCA_047972635.1 Anaerotignum sp. | reverse complement strand
TATGCAGTATCAGTCTATTTTATTGGAATGGAATGAAAAAATGAATTTGACTGCCATTACCGATGAGCGAGAAATTATTTTAAAGCATTTTGTGGACTCATTGACACTTGTGCCACATTTAGATATTTTGGCGGATACAAAGATGATAGATGTTGGGACGGGTGCGGGCTTTCCAGGTCTGCCGGTAAAGATTGTTTGTCCTACGGTTTCTGTAACACTTTTAGACTCCTTGCAAAAAAGAATAGGATTTTTGGAAGAAGCAGTAAATGTTATGGGACTTTCGGATGTGGTATGTGTGCATTCACGTGCAGAGGACGGTGGGCAAAATCCGCTTTACCGTGAGCAGTTTGATTATTGTATTTCACGGGCTGTTGCCAATTTGGCAGTTTTGTCGGAATTTTGTTTGCCCTTTGTAAAAGTAGGTGGGACATTGGCGGCGTTAAAAGGTCCTGAGGTCTTGGCGGAAATAGAACAGGCAAAGGGTGCTTTTGAAAAGCTTGGGGCAAGGGTGCGTGATGTGATTGATGTGCCTATTCCATTTACGGATTTGGCACACAAATTGGTGTTGATTGAAAAAGTATCACCCACACCAAAGCAGTATCCAAGAAAAGCAGGAAAGGTTTCGAAAAACCCTTTATCGTAATAAACTTCGACAGCATATTTTACTGGTATGCTGTCTTTTTTATTGCAGATATGAGGAATTTATTTGTGTAAGGTTGTTAAGAAAATATATAAACCCAAAAAATATTTTTTTGGCGATAACGTGTAAGGGAAATAGAAAATTTCATCATAGTTTGACAGCACATACCATGCGTCGAGGTTTTTTTGTCTGATGCAATATCATTTTGTCGAGGGGGGCATATTTTTGTTATACGCTTTTTTGGTAAAAATATCTGGGCTATGATAGAATAAAAAAAAGAAAAACGCCGTTGATTTGTAACATTATTTCGGTTTCTATAGGATATGAAGGGAGGAAATACATATGGAAGTTTTAAAATTTCCTGAAATGCGTTTGAAAAAAGAAAAGGCGGTATATCAATTACCAATTGAAAAAATTCGTCCAAATCCGTATCAGCCAAGAAAATATTTTAACATTACTGCTTTGGAGGAATTGGCGGAGTCTATCACGGCATATGGGATTTTACAACCGCTTACGGTGAGAAAAATGGGCGGTGGATATTATGAGTTGGTGGCGGGCGAGCGTAGGCTACGGGCGGCGGATATGGCAGGGCTTAAAACCGTTCCGGCAATTTTGTTACAAGTTAGCGACAGCGACAGTGCCATCTTAGCGTTTATTGAAAACATCCAACGTCAGAATTTAAGTTTTTTGGAAGAGGCAGAGGGCTATCGCAATATGATGGAGGATTATGGATTGACACAAGAGGAGCTGGCCTCAAAGCTTTCAAAGAGCCAATCGGCAATTGCCAACAAGCTTCGTGTCTTAAAGCTAGAGGAAAGTGTAAAAAAAGAACTCTTAGACCATAATTTCACTGAGCGTCACGCAAGGGCATTGCTTCGTTTGCCCGATGAGCAGACCCGTCTTATGGTTATGGCTCAAATGATTCGTGAAGAAATGAATGTAAAGCGGACAGAAGAATTAGTGGAACGTACGCTTGAAGAGATGCGTCAGAGATATGCCGATAAAGGGATGAGAAGGGAAAAGCGTTATATTACAGATTTTCGTCTTTTTACGAACACCATCAAACAGTCCTTGGAGGTTATTCGCCGCAGTGGTGTGGATGTGGTTTATGAGGACACACAAAACGAAGAAGAATGTGAAATTGTCATTCGCATTCGTAAAAATGCGATAGAGTCAGCTTGATTTTTAAAAAAGATAGTGAGGTATGGGTTTTAGCCACGCCTCACTATCTTTTTTATTTATCTGCTACAACAAAGGTTGCACTCGCAGTTCCAGCGAGGATATTGTCCCTTTGTATATGTGCTTTGCCAAGCATACCGATGAGGTTGTTTCCAATGGAGGAAATACGGACATGGTATTCTATTGTATCTGTGGGTAAGACAGGCTTTAAAAATACAGTGTTTTGGTTTACAGTGGTGAGAAGATCTGGATTTTTAAAATAATTTGCAAGCAGAGAAAAGGCGGTGTTAAAACCGGTGATGATCATACCGCCATGTAGCTCACCGCCTGGGTTTAATTGCCAATCTTTTACTTTAAAGGAAAGTGTTAGCTCTTTTTTTTCAAAGCTACAATGAACGAGTTTTGGGTCTAATAGCTTAGAAAGCTCCAGATTGGCGGAAGCACAATTTGCTAATAAAAAAGCTTCCATATCTGTTTGGCTCAGTGTTGTTTGGTTGAATTGCATGGGCAGAGTACCTACCTTTCTTAGGGTCTTGTGTGTGGATTACGCAGTTGTTTTGAAAATTTTAAAAACTGCCGAGGTAGAGGCAAACATTGATAAATCAGCGGATGAATGAATGGATTGATTATCTAAAGTGGCTTCGGCTACAAGGTTACACAAAGAGCGTCCTTGAAATTCAATTTTTGCTTTAATATAAAATGTATCGCCAAAAAAAACGGGGCTGTAATAGCTAGTATTCAAGCTTACGGTTGTAATCACATGTGGATATACATAACAGCGACAAAGAAGCCCTAGGGTTGAATCAAAGGCTGCCCCCAGAATGCCATGGTTGATTGCAGAGTTTGTGTCTTGTTCCCAATCTAGCACATCAAAAGCAAGTTCAAGTGTTTTTTCTTTATAGTCGCAAGCGACAAATCGGGGGTTCATTTTTGCAATGACGCCACTTGTTAAAGTTTCAGATCCTGGTTGCATTTGATTTTTTATCAAGTTTTCCATTGTTGTTTGTGGTGTGGGAGATTCGTGTAAAGGGTTCATTTTCGTTCCTTTCTAGTTCAAGTATTCTTTTACGACGGAAACAAAGGATTGGCTATTTTCCATATGGGGGAAATTGCAAACACCTTCAAAAATAACATAGTCCCCATCGGGACGTGCTTCTTTTGCCCATTCCATGTTTGTGATGGGATTTTTTTTGTTTTCTTCGCCCCAGAAGATCCAAAAAGGCTGGCTTAGGGTAGCGAATGCCGATTTTGTATTTGCTCGCCAAAAGTCGGTTTTTAGTTGTGCATAGGTTACTTGTGATTTTTGGTTTTGACGGGCTTTATATTGTTGGTTTTCAATTTGTTCTTTTGTGATTTTTTCTTTTGCGAAATATGCATCTTCTAAAGTTTCTTTTATTTTGCTTTTTTTGGTTTCGCCAAGAAATTGTTGTGTTCCTAAAATGGGCAAAAGCAAATGGCGTAAGGGCTTTGTTTTTTCGTTTGTGGCAAAGCCTTGATGAAACCCTTCTGGAGATATTAGGACCATGCCTTTTATTTTTTCCGGATGAAATTTTGAACTAATCAATGCCAAGTCTGCACCGCCATTGGAGGCTACGATATAGGTAGAGCGTTTGATTATATGTTCAATAAAGTCATGGATACAGTTTGCGTATTGATAGGCTGTCCATGGTTTTTCTGGCATAAAAGAATTGCCAAAGCCGGGCAAATCTATGGCATACACCTGATAGCTTTTTGCCAAGTCCTCAATTACCATATCCCATTCATTTTTGCTTGCCCCAAGCATCATGCTATGGATGAGGATGAGAGGTGTTTTCCCATGGCCCTGCGTTAAATAAGCGATATCGCCCAAAGGGGAAGGGTATATTTCAAAAAGGGTATCATCTTGCTTTTTTTGTGCTTGTTTAAAGCAAGCTTTTTGCCAAAAAACCATGCCCCCAAAAAGACTGAGCGAAGTGGCAGTGAGGCAAAGCATGGTTTCTTTTATTTTTTTATTCATAGTGAACCCTCCTTTTTTATAAAAATAATAACTATATTATATTATGAACCGAAAAACGTCATTTGAAAAGGGGCATTTTCATAGTATTGTAATAAGTTTGAAAAGGAGGGGATTTTTTATGCAGGCATTTTTAAATTTAGCAGGGCAATTATTCATCATTTTATGTATTCAGTCTATACTAGATATCATGTCGTCTTCAAGAAAACAGATGCATCTGCAAAAGCCGATTGCTTTGGGATGTTATATTGCTTCTCTCCTTGTTGTGATACGTTTTATGCAAGAATATTTGGGGGATATTATGCAGGCATTGGGTAATTTTTATTACTGATGAAAAAGAAGAATTTAAAAAATGAATAAAGGCTTGACAAAAGGCTGGGAAAAATAAATAACTGATAAAATGCTTGACTTGATGAAATTTATATGATATTATATCAATCGTACCGCTATCAAGCGTGTGCCGATGTGGCTCAATTGGCAGAGCAGCTGACTTGTAATCAGCAGGTTATCGGTTCGAGTCCGATCATCGGCTTTTCATATGGGTGGATTCCCGAGCGGCCAAAGGGGGCAGACTGTAAATCTGTTGCGATAGCTTCGAAGGTTCGAATCCTTCTCCGCCCATAGTACTTCATATTTTTCTTATATTGCCGCGGGGTGGAGCAGTCCGGTAGCTCGTCGGGCTCATAACCCGAAGGTCGTCAGTTCAAATCTGGCCTCCGCAATTGCGTAAACCATAGAATTTTGTATTCTATGGTTTTTTTATTGCTTAAAAGAAAAAACAGTTGAAATATTGCAAAAATGATACACTTTATTTTTTCAAATAAACCTATTTATTTTTCTAAAAACATTGGATTATCAGGCTTTGGTGGTCCTTTTTTTATAAATCCAAATGATTTTAAACTTTTTTTAAAATTTAAAGTAGATTTTAGGTTGCAATACTATACTCTCACTTGTAGAAACAAAAAGCCGCACGAAAAGGCAAGAGAGGAAGCGATGAAAATGTCAACACCAACTATTTTTGAACGAAAGGAAGTCAAATACTTTGTTACCAATAGACAAAGAGCTATGCTACAAGATTTGATGGATGAACATATGTGTCCTGATAGTTTTGGCAGAGCTACAATTATGAATATATATTACGATACAGAGGATAAACAGTTGATCAGACATTCTTTGGAAAAACCTGTGTATAAAGAAAAATTGCGTGTACGTAGTTACGGCGTTGCAAAACCTGATACGAAGGTTTTTGTGGAGCTAAAGAAAAAATATAACGGGATTGTTTACAAAAGACGTGTTTCTATGAGCCAGTACCATGCAAGGCTTTGGCTAGAAGAAAACGTGGCTGCCCCAACACAAACGCAGATTACGCAAGAGATTGACCATTTTTCACAGCGTTACTCCTTGCAACCATCTGTCTTATTATCTTATCAAAGAGAAGCATATTTTGGAAAAGAGGATAGCAATTTTAGATTGACCTTCGACCATACCATTCTTTGGAGAGATTATGATATTTCCTTATGCAGTGGTGCTTATGGCAACGAGTTATTGCCACAAGGCGTGCAACTTTTAGAGGTAAAGTCAACATACGGAATGCCTTTATGGCTTAGTAAATTTTTTAGTGAGAATGGTATTTATAGCACAAGTTATTCAAAATATGGCAGTGCGTATAAGGCAATCAGACAAAACGATATTGTAAAAAGGAGGAAACATAGTGCTTAATTTTATTTCGAGCAATATTTTAGATCAAACAGGGGAGTCAAACATCCCCTTGGTGCCATTTTTTGTTTGTATAGGAGCAGGACTTTTGGTTGGGCTTTTGCTTGCACTTGTATATAAAAAACAGGGCAAAAGTTCGCAGGGATTTTTAATCACATTGGCGATCTTGCCAAGCGTGGTTGCTATGGTTATGCTGATGGTAAACGGGAACATAGGAGCCGGAGTTGCGGTTGCTGGTGCGTTTAGTTTAATTCGTTTTCGTTCTGTGCCGGGAACGGCAAAGGAAATTGCAGCAATCTTTATTGCCATGGCAGGCGGGCTTGCCGTAGGGGTGGGCTATGTGGCATTGGCAATTGTGTTTACGATTATTTTGGGTGTGGTTCAGCTGGTTTACAATTCGAAGGGAATGCAGTTTTTTCATACAGACACACAAGAGCGTCAGCTTCGCATTACCATTCCGGAAGAGTTGGATTATACAGAAATTTTTGATGATATCTTTATGAAGTGTTTGAAAAGTTATGAGCTTTTAGAGGTTAAAACAACAAATTTAGGCAGTTTATTTCGTTTGACATACCATGTCACAATCAAAGATAGTGTGAGCGAAAAACAGATGATTGATGCCATTCGATGCCGTAACGGTAATTTAGAAATTAGCCTTTCCAGACCAATTAACGCAAGTGAATTATAATTTAGGAGGTAGAAAAATGAAAAGAAATGTAAAATCAGTTTTAACAGTAGCAACAGCGGTATCTATGTTGTGTGGGTGCACACAAGCAACAGCAGAAGGTGCAACGACAGACGGGATTATAACCAACGATGAAATTACAGAGCTTGATACAAGCACGTTATTTAGCGAGAGTGATCTTTCTGGCACTTATGATGAAAGTGAAGCCATTGCGGTTACATTAAATGGTACAACTGCAACGAGTTCTGATACAGAAAAAGTAAGCATCAGTGGCTCAACCATTACCATTAAGGATGAAGGCGTTTACGTCCTAACAGGAAGCCTCTCTAATGGGCAGGTTATTGTTGATGCAGAAACGACAGATAAGGTACAAATTGTTCTAAAAAATGCAACCATTCAGTGTGATACCAGTGCTGCCATTTATGTGAAACAGGCAGACAAGACATTTGTCACATTGGCTGAGAACACAAAGAATACCCTGTCCAACAAAAGTGAATTTGTAGCTATTGATGAAAATGAAATTGATGGTGTCATTTATGCAAAGGACGATTTGACCATTAACGGCAGTGGTTCTTTGGTGATCAATGCAAAATATGGCAACGGTGTGGTTGGGAAAGATGAATTAACCATCACAGGTGGTACGTTTGATGTGACTGCTGCGGGGCATGGTTTTCAAGGAAAGGACAGCATTGCCATTAAAGATGGTAGCTTTACTGTAACGGCAGGTAAGGACGGTTTCCACAGTGAAAACAACGATGATACCACAAAAGGCTTTTTATATGTAGGAGATGGTACATACACCATCACAGCTGTAGGAGACGGCTTTGACGCCACAAACATGATACAAGTTGACGATGGTACGTTTCATGTGACGACAGGTGGCGGAAATACGGTTGCGATCACAGACCAGAGTGCAAGTGCAAAGGGCATTACAGCAAATGGGGATATTTTGCTTAAGGCAGGAACCTTTACCTTAGACTGTGCTGAGGATGGTGTGCATACAAACGAAACATTTGTAATCAAAGATGGCACATACACAGTTGCAACAGGGGACGACGGTTTCCATGCTGATGGCAACGTGACAATAGAAAAAGGTACAATTAAAATCACAAAGTCATACGAAGGTATTGAGGGTGAAATCATAACCATTGTTACGGGTGATATTAGCATTGTTGCTTCTGATGATGGTATTAATTCCGCAGAAGGCGGGGAAGATACCGAAGATGAAACAGGTACAGCAACACAAAGTACAACTACAAGCGGAGAAGTGATAGCCTCTGGCACGACCCAAACACCACCAACAGATGGTGAAAGACCAACTTTTGATGGGACACAGACACCGCCAACAAATGGCGAAAGACCAACTTTTGATGGGACACAAACACCGCCAACAGATGGCGAAAGACCAACTTTTGATCCAAGCACAGCAACTACTGATGGTACTACAACCCAAGGTATGCGTACAGGCGGCGGTGGTGGTGGATTTGCCATTGTCGAAAACTGTGAAATCAATATATTAGGCGGAAAAGTTGTTGTCAACTCCAAGGGTGATGGCATAGACTCTAATGGTATCATCAACATTTCCGGCGGTGAAGTTTATGTAACATCTCCTGAAAGTGGTGCTGAATCACCCATTGACGCCAACGGCGACGTTACAGTGACCGGTGGTACTGTGGTGACTGCAGGTTCAAGCGGTATGTTTAGGAGCCTTAGTGAAGCTTCCACGCAAGGATGGGCGATGTTTAATCTTACTTCTGCGCAAACAGGAACAATCACACTAAAAAAAGGCAACACAACCATACTTAGCCTTACACCAACAACAGCATACCCTACTGTTATGATTTCCTCACCTGAATTGGTTGATGGTTCTACTTATACCATAACCATGGGAGATGTGACAGAAACCTTTACAATGAGCGGTTCAAGCTATACCTCGGGTACAGCCACCAATCAATTTGGCGGTGGCCGCGGGGAAAGAAAAAATATGACAGGAACAACAGGAACAACAGGAACAACAGGAACAACAGGAACAACAGGAACAACAACATCTTGATTTGTAGCTTGATATTAAAATAAAGCTTCGAAAATAAAAATTTTTTAAAGTTGATTTAAGTTTTTTGGATTATACTAAACAAGAAGTAATTCATCCCCTATTCAAATTTTTACTCAAGGAAATTTACCCCCTAATCAATATTTTACTCTTTCTACAAATATTGATTAGAAAAAAGGCCGATTGACGAAATGTCAATTAGGTCTTTTTTCTAAAGAAAATATACATAGAATTTTGTTTTCATGATAGAATGAA
>JBKEAS010000147.1:0-3709 GCA_047972635.1 Anaerotignum sp. | reverse complement strand
TGCTTATGCGGCAAGGGCGCCAGAATACCACAATGGTTCAAATACTCTGCAATAAATCTATTATGATATCCTGCAAGACGCATAGAAAATATCACTTTTATCGTTTGTGCTGCTAACTCATCCACAACAATTTTGTGCTTATCTTCCTTAGAACGACAATATCCATAAACTGTAAATGCCCCTACAAAATCCCCTAGTTTTTGCCTTGCTTCAAGTTGAGACCTCACCTTGATTGAAATATCCCTACTATAGGAATCGTTCATCAAATTTTTAAAAGGAACAAGAATACTTTCCTCTTCGATACTCTTAACATTGGTGTCAATATTATCATGAATAGCAATAAACCTAACTCCTAAAAACGGAAAAATTTGCTGTAAGTACCTTCCTGTTTCAATATAATTTCTGCCAAACCTAGAAAGATCTTTTACAACAATACAATCTACTTTGCCTTTTTTTACATCTTCCATCAATTCCATAAAACCAGGCCTATGAAAATTCACCCCGCTATATCCATCATCAATCTTTTCGCAAACAAGCTTTATATCTTTTTTATCCTTCAAATACAAACGAATTAAGTCTCTTTGGTTTTTCACACTGTTGCTTTCAAGTTTATTCTCATCTTCTCGAGACAAGCGAATATACATTGCTGCCTGATAAATTTTTGCGTTATCCTCTACAGCCATACACTATCTCCTCAAAACTCATTCTATCCATATCAGTGCTAAAGCCCTGATTGTTCCAACACATCTACCATTCGTATATACTGCTTTACGCAGTCTAAAAATGTGGTCTCTGTTTGAGCAAATTCACACGCCACCACCATATCTCCAAACCTAAACAAGCATGGGTCTTTTATCTGTTGTATAAAACTTTCCATCCTCATTTCTTTGGTCAGGTTCGGGTCAATGATAACCTCTTTTATATCAACCAATTCATGAAGATTTATGTCTGTTGTTCTTCCTTGTTTTGACATAAGCATTACACTCCTACCCCTAGTATCACTTACATCATTTATATTTTTTAAAACTTTGTCCTATTCGATACAAAACAAAGCTTTATTGTATTTTACAAAAAAACTGACCTCTCATAAATTAGATTTCAAATCCAATTTATGAGAGGTCAGTGTAAGGGAATGAGTGCTATTGTCTGAAAGCCTGTTTATTTTCACCGAAAAAACAAACCAAGCGTGCAAGCAAATTATTCATACATTTTTTTCATTGCAATGTCAATTTTCTGTCTTCCATCTTTCCATTTCACTTCACCCGGCATAATACAATCTGCCACTGGACAAACATTCAAACAAAGATGACAGCCAACACATTTATCATTTAATCCTGGTTTACGTGTTTTTGCGTTCCAATCAATTGCCTGATGACCTGCATCAAAGCAAGACACATAACATCTACCACAACCAACACATCGATCATGATTAAAATCAGGTAAAATTTTGAAATCACGGTTCAAGTCTTCAGCAGGAATAACATTACCCAATGCTTTTCCGATAAAATCATCCAACTTATCATAACCTTTTTCGTCCATCCAATGCATCAAACCATTGGACATATCTTCAACAACTCTATAACCATACTGCATAACAGAAGTTGTTACCTGCAAATTTCTACATCCAAGCAAAAGGAATTCCAAAGAGTCTCTCCATGTTTCAATACCGCCAATACCAGACATGGGAACACCATTAAGCTTTTCATTTTGTAACATCTGTGCAATAAAGCGTAATGCAATCGGTTTAACTGCAGCACCAGAGTAACCAGAAATAGAGGACTTTCCGTTTACAACAGGCATAGCCGTCATGTTTTCCAAATCAATATTTGTAAGAGATTTTACAGTATTGATTGCTGCAATACCCTTTGCTCCACCTTCCATTGCCGCAATAGCTGGAACACACATATCAGTGATATTCGGTGTCATTTTTGCAATAAAAGGAATTTTTGTTGTTTCAGCAACTGCCTTAGAATAAGCACGCACTAAGTCAGGATTAGAGCCTACATCAGAGCCCATTGCGTGGGATGTCATCTGTGGACAGGAGAAGTTTCCTTCAATTAAATCCACGCCAGCTTCGTCACACATTTTTGCAAGTTGACGCCATTCTTGTTCATTAGATCCCATAATGGATGCAACCATGATTTTTTCTGGGTAATCTCTTTTTAACTTAAACATATTTTCGAAGTTCACTTCTGTTGGTTTATCCGAAATCTGCTCCATGTTTTTAAACCCTAACCAAGGCATACCTTCTTTTTTCACATGATCGAAACGTGGTGAACATTCATCAGCAACAAAGATACCAATGGTTTTGTAGTAAACACCACCCCAACCGGTTTCATATGCTTTTGCTACCATTTCGTAGTTACTGCCAACAGGGGATGATGACAGGAAAAATGGATTTTCACATTTAACACCCAAAAAGTCAATTGATAAATCTTTCTTTATACCCATTTTACTTCACCTCTTCCTGTCCAAGATATTTCATTATTCCTACTGCTGCCAATTTACCATCTGCTACAGCTTCAACTACAGTCTTACCACCTAAAACAACATCGCCGCCGGCAAAAATTCCGTCAACACTTGTCTTGTTATTATCACCAACTACAATCAAACCTTTTTCATTTAAAGCAAATGGAGCGATACTAGTCATATCTTCTGCACCCTGCCCAATTGCAAATACAACAGTATCTACTGCAACTTTAGCTTCCGACACACCATCTCTGCCCATAAATTTCATAGCTTCGACCTTATCTTTACCAATCACTTCAGCTGGTGCAAAATTTGTTGTCATCGCTATGCCTAAAGATAGAACATACTGCCATTCGGCCATATCAGCCGGCGCTTCTTCAATTGTTCTTCTATAGAAAATATCTACCTTTTCAGCACCCAATAATTTAGCGGACACCGCACAGTCCATAGCAACATTACCGCCACCAATGACAATGACTCTTTTTCCGGGGTTATATGTACCTTCGGATTTTCTAGCTTTTTTCAAGAAGTCTGCCGCTGCCATAACTCCAGGCAACTGAGCACCAGGGATCTCGGGCAATTTTTCAAACCACAAACCTGCACCAACAAAAATAGCAGCATACTCTTTTTGTAGTTTTTCTAATGTAACATCTTTACCTACTTTGGTGTTAAATTCAAACTTCACACCCAAATTTTTCACTTTTTGAATATCGCTATCTACTACATGTTGAGGTAATCTGGCAGGAGCAATGCCATAAGTTAGCACACCGCCGGCTTTTTCTTCCGCTTCAAAAATAGTAACTTCATAGCCTTCCATTGCAAGCTTTGCCGCACAAGCAAGAGATGCAGGGCCAGAACCAACGCAAGCAACTTTTTCTGTTCTTTTCTTTTCAGGTGCTTTTAGTATGGTCATGTTGAAAGCTTCTTCTTGTTCCATTGCAAATCTTTGCAATTTTCCAATTTCAATAGGTCTGTCAATTCCACATCTACTACAAGCTTCTTCACAAAGTCTATCGTAAGGACAGACTCTTGCACAGCAGCCACCTAAAACATTATTTTCTCTAATTGTTTCAGCAGCACCTTTTACATTTCTAAAACGAATTGAGCGAATGAACTTTCCAGGATCAGTGCCTGCAGGACATCCTTTACTACAGGGTGAATCATGACATAATAAACATCTTGAAGCCTCTTCCATAGCAGTTCTTGGTGTAAAGCCTTCAACAGCTTCAGAAGTATAGGT
>JBKEAS010000322.1:0-4182 GCA_047972635.1 Anaerotignum sp. | reverse complement strand
GAACTCAATGAGTTCTTTCATTTTTTCAAAGTTGACGGTACCATCGGGAAATGTTGGTGTGACCAATGCAACACCAGAACCAGTAAAGATTGACATAATGTAAGCACCTCCGAATTTTTTTAATATAATAAGTTATGCGTTCATGTTTTTAATTATTTCTTGTGCAATTTGAACTGCATTTGTCGCAGCACCTTTACGAATGTTATCCGCAACAACCCAAAGGTTGATGCCGCTATCCAAGCTTTCATCACGACGAACACGACCCACGAAAACTTCGTCACGGTCTGTTGCATCTACTGCAAGAGGGTATTCGTTTTTTACAGAGTCATTCATTAAAATTACGCCAGGAGCATTTTTTAAATCGTTTATCAATTCGTCCAGTTCAAAAGGTTTTTCAAATTCCAGATTGATGGACTCGCTATGGGAATTGAAAACTGGTACACGCACTGTGGTGGCGGTTATTTTTAGATTGTTATCATGAAGGATTTTCTTTGTTTCTTCAATCATTTTCATTTCTTCTTTTGTGTAGCCATTTTCTAAAAATACGTCAATGTGTGGCAAGCAATTGTTTGCAATGGGGTGGGGGAATTTTTTGGGTTCCTCGCCTTTTAAACCATTTTCAAGGTCTTCCCAACCGGCAACACCGGCACCACTAACTGCTTGGTATGTAGAGTAGACAATACGTTTGATTTTATATTTTTCGTCTAAAGGTTTTAATGCAACCATTGCTTGAATGGTGGAGCAATTTGGGTTTGCAATGATATTTTTGTGCCAAGCCAAATCTTCAGGGTTTACTTCTGGTACAACGAGAGGTACTGTTGGATCCATACGCCATTGGGAACTGTTGTCAATGACAATACATCCGTGGGCAGCGGCGATAGGTGCGAAAGTTTCGCTTATGCTACCGCCGGCGGAAAATAAAGCGATATCAATTGGCTTATCGAAAGAATTTTCGTTTAATTCTTCAACAGTATATTCTTTTCCGTTAAAGGTGATTTTTTTGCCTGCGGAACGACTAGATGCCATAACGTAAAAATTTTCGATGGGAAGTTGTCTTTCTTCTAAAACTTTTAGAAATGTCCTACCCACCATGCCTGTTGCACCGACAACTGCTAAATTAATTTTTCTCATTGTAAAATGCCTTCTTTCTACTTTAAGGTATTACGGTTTGTGTGTAGCAAAAGCAAACATAAACCATTTTTATTAGTAGTTTTGTTTAAATTGTTCGAAAGTAATAGACTTTTTGGAAATAAAAAAGAGCCGGCAAGCGCCGACTTCCAAATTTTACATATTACAAAAAGTAGTCTGTAAAATTTTAGTCTTGTAGCGCTCCATTGGAATTCCAATGACAATTGTACGGATATTAGCCGGACAACCAGAGAAAAAAAGATAAGGTTTCTTTTCCCTTCGGCGTTTACCCCTTTCTGCGGACGTCGCTTATCCCTTATGATATTCGCCCGTATACTTTTGAAAAACGCACCTCTACTTTGAACTATTTACTTACTCCATAGTCTACCATCAGAAGTGTGATATGTCAAATGATTTTGATGAGAAGAAATTTTAAAAAAGATTTTGAAACTTTTTAGAAAAATAGGAGATACTTCATTATATAAGATTATGCAAGGAGGGAGTTTTTTTATGAAACAAAAAAAAGAATTAACAGAGGCACAAAAGCGTGATATGGCAATGAAGTACGAGATTGCAGGAGAGTTGGGATTGCTTGATAAGGTAGAGCAGGTTGGATGGAAAGGTTTGACTGCAAAAGAAAGCGGGCGAATTGGCGGCATTATGGGGAAAAAGAAAAGAGATGAAAAAGCCGCTATAGCCACCGCCAAAAGCCCTTGCAATCACTCGCAGGAAAAGTTATAATATACTACATTACGAATTATGGAATGAGATAGTATAGGAGAAATGAACATGGCGGCGTATGAGGGGTTTGCTTCCGTATATGATATATTTATGGAAGAAGTGGACTATCCAGCATGGGTGAATTATATTAGGCAAACATGGGAAAGTCTTGGCAAAAAACCAAAAAGTGTGATAGATTTAGGGTGTGGGACGGGTAATGTGGCTATTCCTTTAGCAAAGGCTGGATATGATGTTATGGGAGTTGACATTTCTTATGAAATGCTGGCGGAGGCACAAAGAAAAGCAATATCCGAAGGGGTACATATTCCCTTTTTTTGTCAGGATATGATTGAGATGGATTTGTCATGTAAAGTGGACTGCGTTTTAAGTTTATGTGATAGCTTGAACTATTTAACAGAGGATGGGGAGCTAACTGCTGCTTTTTTGGCTGTAAGTAAGCACTTATATAAAAATGGCCTTTTTTTATTTGATATGAACACAAAATATAAGTTTCAAGAAGTTTTGGGGGACAAAACGTATGCCGCAATGACAGAAGATGCTGCGTATTTTTGGGAAAATACTTTTGACGAAGATGATCAAATTAACGAATATTATGTGAGTTTTTTCATTCGTCAAGACAACCAAGAAACTTATGAGCGGCGTGAAGAATATCACTATGAGAGGGCATATAGCCTCGAAGAGGTAAAGGCTTGTCTTATGGAGAACGGATTCGATTTACTGAATGTGTTTGATGGGTATTGTTTTGAAGGAGTGAAAGAAGATAGCCAACGCTATTTTTTTGTGGCTCAATTGAGGGAGGAAGTTTGAAAATGAACGATTATATTGTAAGAGCAACAGCTTGTGGCGGAAGTGTTCGTGTTTTTGCTGCTACAACAAGAGATATGGTACAATACGCAAGAGAGATCCATCACACATCCCCTGTGGCATCATCGGCTTTGGGAAGAATGTTGACAGCGGCAGCGATGATGGGAAGTATGTTAAAGGGTGACAAGGATTTGGTTACGCTTCAGATTAGAGGAATTGGACCTTTAAAAGGAGTGGTAGTGTCTGCTGATTGCAATGCGAACGTAAAGGGTTATGTGTTTAATCCAACGGTAGATATTCCTTCAAAATATCCTGGAAAGCTAGATGTAAGTGGAGCGATTGGTCAAGGGTATATGAGTGTAATTAAAGATATTGGGATGAAAGAGCCTTATGCTGGGCGTATTCAACTTGTTTCAGGTGAAATTGCGGAAGATTTAACTTATTATTTTGCACAGTCTGAACAAACACCATCTGCCATTGGTTTGGGCGTTTTGGTGGAGACAGATACCTCCATTCGTCGTGCCGGCGGATTTATCATCCAGCTTTTGCCCGATGCGACAGAAGAAGTGATTGCCAAGTTAGAGCAAAGAGTCAATACAATTCCATATATCACAGATCTTTTGGATATGGGACACACACCTGAAGAAGTTTTGAAAATGATATTTGAAGGAATGGATCTGAAAATTTTAGACAAGGTTCCAACGAAGTTCTATTGTAACTGTACGAAGGAAAGAGTTGAAAAGGCTCTGATTAGTATTGGAAAAGAAGAGCTTGAAAAGATTGTTTTTGAAGACAAAAAAGCGAATTTGCATTGTCATTTTTGTAGCAAGGAATATGATTTCACTGAAGATGAACTTAAAAATCTTCTAGAAGAAGCACAGTGATTTTAATTGAAGTTAATATGAGCAAAAGCAATAGACTTAGATAGGATATCTAAGTCTATTTTTGAATACGTATATTCTTAGAAGAACATGGTCAGGATATGGTGGTATATTAGCATGATAAAAGAAATGAAGATCTAGCGTTATAGCATAAAATCCACAAAGAAGAAGTGGTTTTTTAAAAATAAAGTTAATATGTTTAACATATGACCTTAAACATTGAAATAAATAAGGAATAATGCCATATTGGCATATGAATGAAAAGGGTTATTTTAAGGTGAAAATAACACAAATTTTAAGGTGAAAATAATTATATTTTGTGTGGTTGGTATAAGGTCTTAGTGGCGTTCATGCACTTATTACAGAAATTAAGTTTGTGCACGAAATAATTGCATACGAAATACCATTTGCAAAGCCAGTGAAATCAAGAAATGTTAAAATTTTGAAATTAAATTGATTATGATTTAACAAATTGTTTTTTTGTGAAATTGTATAGTCATGTTTTAGAGCGAAATAATGCGTTATTGACAATGTACATTAAATAATTTATTATTTAAATTAAGCTATGTTTTCGATGAAATACAATTAAAATGATCGAAATGGTCGTTATTAGGTTGAATTTTCGAAG
>JBKEAS010000284.1:0-2110 GCA_047972635.1 Anaerotignum sp. | reverse complement strand
ACCCTGATACCATGGGCTGTCCAATATAACTTGTCATAGATGCTTGAAAAATAATTCTTCCAAATCTATTTTCCTTCATATAAGGCACTAACTCTTTTGTTAGGGCAAAAGCACCAACCAGATGCACGTCAAGTACACTGCTGTACTCTTCAACACTCATATCCCATATGTGTTTTTTACAATGGTTTCCAGCATTGTTAATTAAAAAATCAATTTTCCCATTTTCATTAATTACTTTTTCAACCATCTCTTTTGTATGTGTTGTATCTGTAATATCAAACTGATAGTATACCGCTTTTCCATCCAATTCAGCCAAAGTCCTCTCTCCGACTTCTTGTGTTCCTTGACTTAGTACAACAACTTTCGCCCCAGCACTTATCAAACAACGAGTAATCGCCATTCCAAGTCCAGATGCCCCTCCAGTCACAAGCGCTGTTTTCCCATCCAATTTATAAAAACTTTCAATTTTAAATTCATCCATTTGTTTTTCACTAAATTTAAACATATTAACCCTCCATTTCACACTTCCTATCAAGTACAATTTCATTTTCTTGAAATTTATAAGGAATAAAATATTCTTTGTGCCCAAGTTGCTCTGCCTTGGTTAGTCCTCCTGATGCTACATCAAAAACCATTTTAGCCAATTGATGCGCAACGTCTTGTAAACTACATTCTCCTGTCAAAATCGAACTTGCGTCAAAATCCATGTCATCTATCATTTTTGTAAATGTTTGATGATTCCCGGTAATTTTGATACACGGACTAATTGCACTACCAACCACATTTCCCCTACCAGTAACCAAAAAAACAATATGTGCTCCACAACTAATCAATGCCATCAAACCTTCATTATCATTAGGATTCGTAATGCCAAACTGCATAAAATGAGGATCTGGCGTGGTATCTAATAACCAAAGTCCATTTGTTTTTGGTGTTTGCGATACTTTAATCACACCCTCTATTTCCTTACTTCCACTTTTAATAACAGCCCCCATGCTTTTTTCTTCTATTGTGGAAAGTCCCCCTACAAAATTTCCAGGACTTACAGAATATTGATTCACGCTTTTGCAATAATCAAGTGCTTTGTCATAGGTATATTGAAGTTCGTTTTTTGCTTTATCGTTAACTCCTCGTGACACAAGAAGTTCCGATAGTCCAATGGCTTCTACAATTTCTTCAAAAATCGCTGTCCCCCCCAGGTCCACTAACCAATCATAGAATCGACCAACAATCACATTTCCCGCAAGTCCGCTTGTAAAATCACTTCCACCACATTCTGCACCGACAATTAAATCTTTCACAGACATCGAAATTTTTGGAGTGTATTGCAATGTTTTCAACATATCCTTCACATAAGTAACCCCAAGCTCTATGGATTTCTTAGTTCCACCAACCTCTTGAACAAATAACCATCTAGCCTCTTTTTCTTCTTTTAATGCAATTTCAGCAAGCCATTCTGGTTGAATATATTCACATCCCAACCCAACAACCAATACGCCACCAACATTCGGATGTTTTATTAAACTAATCAAAAGATTTACAGCGTACTGATTGTCCGTACAACCATCAAATCCAATGAGTTCTACATCACAATTTTCTATTTGATTAACAATAGAACGAGAAACAAATTCACTACACTTCACTGTATAAATAACTATTACTTTATTTCTAACCCCTTTTTTTCCATCTTTTCTTTTGTATCCACTCCACGAAAAATTATTCACATCCATTTTTACAATCATACCTTTCCTAGAGTCTAGCAACTTGTGAAAATTTATTTTCTAACAAATCTACATTTTCTGTCATTATGCATACTTTGGACGAAACTCAAAGTTACCAGTGAGTCTGTGAATCATTTATTTATATTTAAGTATATTTGATATCTTTTGGTGCACCCGTTTTTATATCAAGATGTTCTGATCTGCTATCATATAAACTTTCCAGAACATGTAAATGCACACAACTTCCATTTTTTATAGTTACAATACTGAGACCAATTACAACACCATACTATATAATACTCTCACCTTTTTGAATATACATGTTTGCAATTTTTTGTCCCATTTGTATTTTTTCAATTAAATCAAAATTCTCTTCTACTAACTCTCCA
>JBKEAS010000231.1:0-9431 GCA_047972635.1 Anaerotignum sp. | reverse complement strand
TTTCTCTTGGGAAATTAATCTGTGCCTGTGCCGCAGCCAATCTTGCAATCGGAACGCGGAAAGGAGAACAAGATACATAATCTAGCCCAATCAAATGGCAAAATTCAATGGAAGATGGGTCACCGCCGTGCTCACCGCAAATGCCCAAGTGGATGTCAGGGCGAACTGGCAATGCTTTTTCAACCGCAATCTTCATTAAAGAACCAACCCCTGTTCTATCAAGTCTTGCAGTAGGGTCACATTCATAAATATTTCTGTCGATGTAATCAGCAAGAATACCACCTGCATCATCACGGGATAAACCATATGTCATCTGTGTTAAGTCGTTTGTACCAAAAGAGAAAAATTCTGCTTCTGTTGCAATTTCGTCTGCCGTCAATGCAGCTCTAGGAATTTCAATCATAGTACCTACAAGGTATTCAAGCTTTTTGCCCTTATCTGCCATAACCTTTTCGGCAGTTTCGATTACAATATTTTTTACATATTTCATTTCTTTGATTTCACCAATCAAAGGAACCATAATCTCTGGCTTAATGGCAATCTTCATTTCATCGGAAACTTCAATCGCAGCTTCGATGACTGCTCTTGTCTGCATCTGTGCAATTTCAGGATAGCTAACTGCCAAACGGCAACCTCTATGACCCATCATAGGGTTCAACTCGTGCAGACTTCTTGCTTTGATTTTTAATTCTTCTACCGCCTTACCGGTCTCTTTTGCTAGAATTTCAAACTCATCTTCTGTGTTTGGCATAAACTCATGAAGTGGAGGATCCAACAAACGAATGGTTACAGGTCTTTCTTGCATAGCCTGGTAAATACCCTTGAAATCCTCTTTCTGGAAAGGTTCAATTCCTTTTAATGCTTCTACTCTTTCTTCCACTGTATCAGAAAGAATCATTTTTCTAAATTTCATAATCCTGTCGCCTTCAAAGAACATATGCTCTGTTCTTGTCAAGCCAATACCTTCCGCACCAAAGTCAATTGCTACCTGTGCATCATGAGGTGTATCTGCATTTGTTCTAACCTTAAGGGATCTCTTTTCATCAGCCCAAACCATAAATTTGGAGAAATCACCACTAATTTCAGGATCAACCGTCGGGATATCTTCGCCGTAAATATTACCTGTAGAGCCATCCAAAGAAATATAATCTCCTTCTCTGAATGTTTTTCCACCCAAGCTGAATGTTTTTGCTTCTTCATTCATCTTAATTTCTTCACAACCAGATACACAACAAGTACCCATACCACGTGCAACAACCGCCGCATGAGAGGTCATACCACCACGTACAGTCAAAATACCCTGTGCAGCAGCCATACCTTCGATATCTTCTGGAGAAGTTTCCAAACGTACTAAAATAACTCTGTCTCCGCCTTCTGCCTGTGTCTTTGCATCAAGTGCGGTAAAATAAATCCTACCTGCTGCTGCACCAGGAGATGCTGGCAAGCCTTTACCAAAAGGTGTTGCAGCCTTTAATGCTTTTTGATCAAAAGCAGGGTGCAAAATTTGGTCTAACTGCTTTGGATCAACCTTCATCAAGGCTTCTTCCTTTGTGATCAAACCTTCTTCTACCATGTCAACGGCAATACGTAATGCAGCATTTGCTGTTCTCTTACCGTTTCTTGTCTGCAAGAAATATAATTTACCTTCTTCAACCGTAAATTCCATATCCTGCATATCTTTATAATGATTTTCTAATTTATTTGCAATTTCCATAAACTGCTTGTAAACAGCAGGCATATCCTCTTCCAATTTGGCAATCGGATTAGGCGTACGAACACCGGCAACAACGTCCTCGCCCTGTGCATTTACTAGGTACTCACCAAGCATTGCCCTCTCGCCTGTAGCAGCATTTCTTGTAAACGCAACACCAGTACCAGAGGTGTCACCCATATTACCAAATACCATCATCTGAACATTAACCGCTGTGCCCCAGCTATAAGGAATATCGTTCATTCTTCTGTATACAAATGCACGTGGGTTATCCCAACTACGGAATACCGCCATAGCCGCTTCGTAAAGTTGTTCCATCGGATCTTGAGGAAAATCCTTCCCTTGATCTTCAAGATAAATTTGTTTGAATATGGCTGTAACCTTTTTCAGATCATCCGCCGTTAGTTCCGTGTCAAGATGAACGCCTACTTCTTCTTTGTATTCATCAAATTTTCTTTCAAATTTTGATTTGGAAACGCCAATAACAACGTCTGCAAACATCATGATAAATCTTCTGTAAGAATCATAAGCAAATCTAGGGTTGCCTGTTTTCTTTGCCAACCCTTCAACAGATACGTCATTTAACCCAAGGTTCAATACAGTATCCATCATGCCCGGCATAGATGCTCTTGCGCCAGAACGCACTGAAACCAAAAGTGGATTTTCAGGATCCCCCAATTTTTTCCCTGCGATTTGTTCAAGCTTTGCTAACGCTTCCTCGATCTGCGCATTCATCTGCTCAGTCAGCTTTTTACCGCCTTCATTGTACTCGGTACAGGCTTCTGTAGAAATGGTAAAACCCTGAGGAATGGGTAGTCCTAACAGAGTCATTTCTGCAAGGTTAGCTCCCTTGCCACCCAGAAGATTTTTCATTGTTGCGTTACCTTCGCTGAACATATATACATATTTCTTGCTCATACACATTCCCTCCTGTTTTCCACTTAGATGTAAAACCAACTTCATTTCTTTCATTCTTCCGAAAAACCATATCCATTAAATTATATCATTTCCATTTCCAAATCACAACGAAATTTCCAGAGCAAAACAATATGTCTAGCAAAATTGTTTTAAATAAAAAACTTCCACATGTCATTATGTACTAAAAATTAAAAAATATTTTGTTTTTTTACCGCATATTTCCAAAAAAATATACCGATATTATTTAAAAATCGGTATATTTCACAATGGGACATCTTGTGTCCCATCCATTTTTTTGCTAAAAGCAATTTTTCATCAAAATTCATTTCAATTTGCACTAAGTATACAATATATTTACTACATTTGCATTATATACAGCCTGGTTTTAAAGACGAACCTAATTTTTCTATTATCTTGGTGTTGGCACTAATAAGACCCTACCGGTACCGCTAAAAACATTGACCAAGCCTTCCTTTGCAACCGCCGAACCCAAAAGCGTTTTCGAAGAACGTGAAACTGTAAATTTTAGTGAATTAGACCAAGCGATTGCCATATCCCCATCCACTCTAAGCTCATCATCCTCCAAAACAAACTCCAAAAGTTCTTCTCTTGGAACAGGACTTTCTAACGCTACAACGCCCTTACCTTTTAAGCAAAGGTTAAACAATCCTTCATTACCCAAAGCTGCGGAAGATAATGTCGTCCTTGCAACCACCTTTTGTTCTACCGTACCATCGCAAGCAATAAACAATCCGTCATCTAATACCATTTGGTCCCAATTCGAAACTTCTTCCAACAAAATATGTTTATATGTAGGTTCAAGCATGATTAATCCGTGACCTTTATATTCCGGCTTTACAGCAGACTCCTTTGTCAACTTCGAGCCGATTGTTTTCCCAATAAAGTCTCCCACGCCTTTAATCCCACTTGTCAATTGCACGCCGCCTGCCGACCATTGCATCATACCGCTTTGCACAACGCAACTGCCTCCGGCAAGCTCCACCAAAATTTGTCTGCGTCTTACATTCATCTTCGAGGCAAAATAAGCCGATGCAGCCGTCTCCGGCATAACACTCATATCTCTTTCATGCTCAAATACCTTAAATTGCCCCATGCCCTTAATTTGTTTCATGTTTCCATTATCATAGAGATTTCTATAAGTAATCATATATACACTTCTCCCCTCAAATTCTTATATTTTTATTATGCATCTTATTCTATAAAAATTCAAGCTATGTGCTACACATTACTCAAAATCTACTTTTTGCAAAACTCAAGCAAATCAGAGATATTTGTTTAACCTTTATTCCTCGTTGATTTTTGTAATATCATAAGGTGTTGTTTGGTAAACATGATAGTTCAACCAATTCGAATATAATAAATTTCCGTGTGCACGCCAACGTACAAGCGGATCTTTGGTATCATCGTCATTTGGAAAATAGTTCGCCGGGATCGCCGTGTCTAAACCCGCATTTTTATCCCTAATATATTCATTGTTTAATGTTTGAGGGTCATATTCCGAATGACCCATTATAAAAATTTGTTTTCCATCTACCGAAGAAACTGCATAAACCCCCGCTTCATCAGAGGTAGACAAAACTTCTAGGTCTTTCACCTTTCTAATATCTTCTTCATCGACTGTAGTATAACGAGAATGTGGTGCAAAAAAAACATCGTCCATGCCCCTTAAGAGCGTCGAATTTTCACGCCTAATGGCATGCGGAAATACGCCAAAAAGTTTTTGCTCCATTTCATGTTTTTGAATACCATAATGGTAGTATAAGCCTGCTTGCGCACCCCAACAAATATGGAATGTACTGTGCACATTTGTTCTGCTCCACTCCATAATATCTTTTAATTCATCCCAGTAATCAACCTCTTCAAATTCCATCTTTTCTACCGGTGCGCCAGTAATAATAAGCCCATCAAATTTCTTCTCTTTCACTTCATCAAAGCTTTTGTAAAAAGCCAATAAATGCTCGTTTGCGGTGTTTTTTGAGTTGTGCGATTTGATATAAATAAGTTCTAACTCGACCTGCAAAGGCGTATTTCCAAGAACCCTAGAAATTTGTATTTCTGTATCAATTTTTGTTGGCATCAAATTGAGCAATACGATCTTCAACGGGCGGATATCTTGAGCTGTTGCCCTGTCTTCCGTCATCACAAAAATATTTTCTTTCGCTAAAATCTGAACTGCAGGCAATTCATTGGGTATTTTGATTGACATTTCCTTGTCCCCACTTTCCTAACTTTCAGTTGCAAACTTTCAGTTATGATCCAAAATTCATTGTCGTTTTATCAACCTCTTTATCAAAACAAAACCATCACACCATCCTTCAATCATCCGAATGGTGTGATTATATTTGTTTTCTTATCTTTTGTAAATATTTCTTTTGACGTCACAATTCTACAAAGCAAAAATCTTTCTAGTGAATTTTACGAAAATACATTCACGTAGACAGATACAGATATTCTATTAAATCGTTTCTAGTGCTTTTTGGATATCGTTAATCAAATCCTGTGCACTTTCAAGCCCACAAGAAAATCTTACCAAATCTCCAGAAATACCTGCCGCAACAAGTTCACCTTCGTTCATCTGTCTGTGGGTTGAGCTTGCTGGATGTAGGCAACAAGTTTTCGCATCTGCCACATGAGTGGCAACGGATGCAAGGGTTAGACCATCCATAAATTTTTCTGCCGCTTCTCTACCGCCCTTGATGCCAAAACTTACAACGCCACAAGTACCATTTGGCATATATTTATTTGCCAATTCATAGGACTGATCTCCCTCTAAGCCAGGATACACAACCCATGAAATTTTTTCATTTTCTTTCAAGAACTTCGCAACTGCAAGGGCATTTTCACAATGACGTGGCACGCGTACATGAAGGCTTTCAAGCCCTAAGTTTAAAATATACGCTGTTTGAGGTGACTGGCTAGAACCAAAGTCTCTCATCAACTGAACAGTAGCCTTTGTAATATACGCGCCACCTAGCCCAAATTTATCAACATATGTAAGCCCATGATAGCTCTCATCAGGTGTGCAAAGGCCAGGGAATTTTTCTGTATTCTTTTTCCAGTCAAACTTACCCGCGTCAACAATACAACCACCAACACCTGATCCATGTCCATCTAAATATTTTGTTGTAGAATGAGTTACGATATCTGCGCCCCACTCAAAAGGACGACAATTGATAGGTGTGGCAAACGTATTATCAATCACCAAAGGTACACCATGGGCATGGGCAGCATTTGCAAATCGTTCAATGTCAAACACAGTCAATGCAGGGTTTGCAATTGTCTCACCAAAAACTGCTTTTGTATTAGGCTTAAATGCAGCTTGCAACTCCTCATCTGTGCAGTCTGGTGCAACAAATGTAAATGATACGCCCATTTTCTTCATCGTTACCGCAAAAAGGTTGTATGTACCACCATAAATAGTTGAACAAGCAACCACATGGTCTCCACAAGTAGCAATATTAAAAATCGCATAAAAGTTAGCCGCCTGACCAGATGAAGTAAGCATCGCAGCCGCACCGCCTTCTAACTGGCAAATCTTTGCAGCAACATGGTCACAAGTAGGATTTTGCAATCTTGAATAGAAGTAGCCACTCGCTTCAAGGTCAAAAAGTTTTCCCATTTCTTGACTAGAAGAATATTTAAATGTTGTGCTCTGAATAATTGGAACTTGTCTGGGTTCACCATTTTGTGGTGTATATCCACCTTGCACACAAGTTGTTTCGATTTTGTAATTACTCATAAATGTAAAGCCTCCTTAAGTGTAGTTTAAAAAGTAAAATGAAGTATTGCTTGAAAAATAAAAAAACCCGTCTCAAAGAAAAACTTTGAGACGGGATATTCCCGCGGTACCACTCAAATTGCATTAAAAAATAATGCCACCTCTCAGACTCAATCAAGCCCTATGCCTTTACGCAGCAATCACGGAAGGAGCCTACCGACATTTTCATGTCCTCGAACCTTCAGCTCAGAAGCCATAGGCATTAAGTAATCTCATTATCGGTTTCCACCATTCCCGATTCTCTGTGAACTTAACCACTCAGCCCTCTTCGTCATAGCCTTTGTATGTAATTTGTTTTATTATAGCACCATAATTTTGTTTGTCAATAGGAAATTTACAAAATGATACTGCCTTTCATGCCACTTTAACTCTAAAACCATATTTTTTTAATAAACATATAAAAAATCACCCTACAAAAAGTAGGGCGATCTATTTTTAAATTAAAATTCCATTTTTTCTTTCAAATACGTGCCCAGCTCTGCAATTGGCATTCTAACTTGTTCCATTGTATCTCTATCACGAACGGTAACGCCTTGACCTTCTTCAGACTCAAAATCAAATGTGATACAAAAAGGTGTACCAATTTCATCTTGTCTACGGTAACGCTTCCCAATAGAGCCAGATTCGTCAAATTCGCAATTAAATTCTTTAGAAAGCATCGCATAAACCTCAAGTGCTTTTTCGCTTAACTTTTTAGAAAGAGGCAATATTGCAGCCTTCACTGGTGCAACTGCGGGATGAAAACGTAGTACCGTTCTTACGTCACCCTCACCCACTTCCTCCTCGTCGTACGCTTCGCATAAAAACGCCAATGTAACACGGTCAGCACCCAAAGAAGGCTCGATACAATAAGGAATATATTTTTCATTCTTTTCTTGGTCAAAGTAAGTCATATCCTGACCGCTCACGTCTTGGTGGCATCTCAAATCGAAATTTGTTCTGTCCGCAATACCCCAAAGTTCGCCCCAACCAAAAGGAAATTTAAACTCGATATCTGTTGTTGCATTGCTATAATGGCTAAGTTCTTCTTGTTCATGGTCGCGCAAACGAATATTTTTTTCGTTCATATTCAGCTTTAATAACCATTCCTTACAGAAGTTTCTCCAATATTCAAACCATTCTAAATCAGTCCCAGGCTCACAGAAAAATTCAAGTTCCATCTGCTCAAATTCTCTGGTACGGAACGTAAAATTACCTGGTGTAATTTCATTACGGAAAGATTTACCAACCTGACCAATACCAAAAGGAAGTTTTTTTCTACTTGTACGCTGAACATTTTTAAAGTTTACGAAAATCCCCTGCGCTGTTTCCGGACGAAGATAAACCACATTTTTCGCATCTTCCGTAACACCTTGGAATGTTTTAAACATCAAGTTAAACTGACGAATATCTGTAAAATTATGTTTTCCACAAGAAGGGCAAAGTATGTTTTTCTCCTCAACGAATTGCTTCATCTGCTCGTTGCTCCAAGCATCAACCACTTCTTCTGGCATATTATTTGTAGCAATATAATCCTCAATCAATTTATCCGCACGAAAGCGTTCCTTACACTCCTTACAGTCCATCAAAGGATCACTAAAACCGCCAACATGGCCTGACGCAACCCATGTTTGAGGGTTCATCAAAATTGCACAATCTACACCCACATTGTAAGGACTTTCTTGAATAAACTTCTTCCACCATGCCTTCTTTATGTTGTTTTTCAACTCCACACCGATTGGGCCATAATCCCAAGTGTTTGCCAAACCGCCATAAATTTCAGAGCCCGGATAAACAAAACCTCTGTTTTTCGCCAATGCAACTACTTTTTCCATTGTTTTTTCTGTCATATAAATTCCTCCTTCAAAAAAGCTATTGGTTTTAGACCGAGGAAATGGAAATAAAAAAAACTCCCATCCCTCGCTGTAACAGCAAGGGACGAAAGTCTATCTTCCGCGGTTCCACCCTTATTGATTTATGAATAACATAAATCCACTCTTGTGAAGTCCTGCTCCAAAGTGCCCTTCCCCATACTTTGCTGTCTTTCTTGCACCTAGCAAAAGACTCTCTGAAAACATACTATGGCTACTCCTCTTTCTCATCGCAGTTATTCAATTTAAACCTAATGCTACCATGTTTCACGATTCCTGTCAATACCCATCTACGCGGTGCAAAAAATCCCTGCCCCTATAATTCTTTGCTAAATTCTCGGCTTTTTAAACGTATCCCCGTATGTATTTCTAAATATCGTTGCAAAATATAATCCAATTGTTTCATCGCCTCATCAGACAATGCAAAAGTGAACATTTGCTTTCCTTCTCTTTGTGCAATGAAGGAAATTGCCTTTTGCACTGCCCCTAACAAAGAAATTTCTCCACCTTGACAATGCAGCTTGCAAACAAATTCGGCAGTCCTTTCATTAAAAAACAAAGATGTTTCTTCTTCCCCACAAACCATGCATTCGCCAACGGAAAGCAAGCCAGAAATTTGCAAATATTTCACCTCAAAAATACGAGAAACAAGCCTTGGCGGAATTTCTGTTTTCTCTAACACCGTCAATGTCTGTAGAAGAAGGCGCAATGTTTCATCTTGCTCCATCCCCAAAGGGCAACTGCGCTCTACCAATTCAGCTAAATATACAGCCTCCGCCAGCTTGTCCATATCCATTCTTATTCCATAAAAATTCTCTATCAAATCAGCTTGGGTCAAGGAATAAAAGCCTTTGCCTTCAAAAACCAAAAAATCACAATAGGAAAAAAGCTGCGTTCCTGCCAGTAGCTTGCTCTTGGTATTCTTTGCTCCACGTGCAGTTAGTATAACCCTTCCAATCCCCTTTGCCAGAACTAAAATTCGTTTACCACTTTCGCCATTTTGGTTCTCTGCAATGACAATGCCCCGAAACTTCTCAACACCCACTTCATTCCCTCATTCTTAATAAAAATCTTTATTTTTAGAAATATCCATAATTCTTCTACGGGGATTTGACCTATCTTCCGCATCAGATTTATAGCGTAAATAGTCTTG
>JBKEAS010000185.1:0-1608 GCA_047972635.1 Anaerotignum sp. | reverse complement strand
TCTAAAAAATCACCTTTGTTGATGCGATGCTTTAGCTCATGCCTACCTTTTACTTTTTTCATGTCTCACCTCTATTCTCTTTTTTGGTATTATATTCAACGTATCTGAATTTACTTTGAAGTGAATGTGAATTAAACGTGAATAAATTCTCAAAATGAATTCACCTTATACCATTCCCCTTAACCATAATCAGTCATATAACACTTCTTTTGATTTTATTCTTGGTTTTTACTAGGAATTTTAAGTCGTTTTTGCCAATATACTGTATGAATATGGTTAGGGGCGTGAATATCAATGTCTTACAATTCATGTAGGATGACTAATACACAAAAATCAGTCTTAAAATATGAACCGACTTGCAAAAATGTCATGCTAAATGCAAGGCTGAATGCAAGTATACTTCTAACGCAACACAAAAACATCATCGTTTATATCAAACTGCATACAAAAGAAACATTTTGGTTTTATATCCACGATTGTAGCGACACCCATCTAATCGGGTGCAAGCTGAAAGATGAACAATGGTTTCGTTATGTAATTGAATTGTCGGATATTCTTGGTTTTTATTAATTGGGGGTGTAGCTATGCAAAAAAAATACAAACCTTCTCCTTTCACAAATATAAGTGAACTGTTCACCGCAGAAACAAGAGATTTAAATGATGTTTTTTTCGATCCTTCTGCAAGCCAAATCGAAGTGATTACAAAATTTAATGGTAACATAAAACGTGTTGCAGAAGAACTAGGAGGAACTGCAGAAATCATTTATGAAAACTATGCAATTCTAACCCTCGACAAAACAAAAATTGTAAACTTAGTTGGATATTCTGAAATTGAGCATCTGGAATTGCCTAAAAATTTGTATTTTGAAGGAGCTATTAACCTAAACTCGTCTTGCATTACCGCCGTACAAAGGTCAAATGGGTATAATTTATCTGGCAAGGGTGTGGTCGTTGCCATCATTGATTCAGGTATTGACTATACACATCTTGATTTCCGAAATTCAGATGGAACAAGCAGAGTCCAATTCATTTGGGATCAAACCCAAATCGGCACACCTCCTGTGGGATTTAATGCCGGTGCAGAATATAATAATCAACAAATCAACTCTGCCTTACAAAGTGAAGATCCTTTTTTAATTGTTCCCAGCAGAGATTATAACGGACACGGTACAGCAGTTACTGGCATTGCGACCGGAAATGGTGCTTCTAGTGCTGGTATCAATACAGGTGTCGCACCACAAGCAGACATCATCGCAGTAAAAGTTGGATATAGAGGGTATGAATCTTTTGCAAGGTCTACCGAGCTTATGCGGGCAATTAAGTATGTAATCGAAAAAGCAAAACGCATGGGCAAACCAATTTGCATTAATTTGAGTTTTGGCATGAACAATGGCTCACATAAAGGCGATTCTTTGTTTGAAACTTTTATAACAGAAATTTCTGCAGAATGGAAAACCTCAATTATCGTTCCTACGGGCAACGAGGGCTCCGCTGGCCACCATTACACGGGTTTACTAGAAACAAACCAAGTACAAGAGATTGATTTTTTTATTTCTCCAGGACTAAATAGCCTTTACTTATCTCTTTGGAAAAATTTTGTCGATACTT
>JBKEAS010000164.1:0-2107 GCA_047972635.1 Anaerotignum sp. | reverse complement strand
ATGCCAAAGGGTTTAGATGCATCGACGTAAGAGGACTTACACCAATATCGGTATCATAAACCAAGATAAACGGTATAGGAAATCCTACTTGATACACAAACTGATCATAGCTTCCAAAGGGAAGTACATACGCCAAAATAACTTCACACCAAAATGCAGCATTGAGTAACTTCCAGTTTATTTTCGCCATAACTTAGCCCCCATTTACAAAAAAAAGCCCCTAATAAAAAACTGGGCTTTTTCTAAGTGCGGATGACAGGACTTGAACCTGCATGAAATTGCTTTCACATGGACCTGAACCATGCGCGTCTGCCAATTCCGCCACATCCGCATAATACAAACTTGCTAGGTAATAATAATATATTTATCCACAAAAGTCAAGAAATTTCCTATGCCACAAACGTCTCAAAGAAACAACGGTACTAAAATCGGCACAAACAGTGTGCAAATAACACCGCTTACAAATGCAATGACCGAAATTTTTCCATTCGTATTTTTGCTAATAATCCCTAGTGTCGTATCCATGGCAGTTGCCCCTGCTGGTGCAATGGCACAGTAATCATTCAGGTATTTCACCAAAAGCGGTACTATAATGAAGGTAATCATTTCACGAAAAACATTTGCCAAAAATGAAATTGTCCCACCAACGGGATTTCCCGCCTCTGTAATCAAAATTCCCGATAAACTATACCATCCAAGTCCTGAGGCAATTGCCATCCCTTCCTTTAAAGGCATCTGCATCAAACTAGCAGAAATAGCTCCGCCACATAAAGAGCCTAAAACCACGCCAAGAGGGATTAGAATAATGCGAAAACCCAGTTTGCGAATTTCCACAAAAACTTGTCGGTTTAGCCCCAAATCAATCCCCACCGAAAACAATAATATCAATAGTAACCCAGAGGAGACTTGCTCTATAGATGCTGTAATTTCCAAAGGCATATAGATCCCTCCAACAACACCCAAAAGCAAAACAACCAAAATTGCAAGGCTCATTCCTTCTCCCCCTTTTCCAAAAAACACCTACTAATAACAAACACACACGCAACGCTTCCTATAATGGCAAACACAGCGAAAACCAATGCCTTAAAACCTAAAACCGAAAGGTTTTGCATCACCTCTCCATTTTTACCAATACTAACCCCCATAGAAAAAATCAAAAGCAAAAGCCAAACAGTTTGTAGTCGCCCATTCCATCTAATCTGCCTTTGGTTTACCACTCCACCGTACCCAATCAAAAAGCCTGCAATTAAAACAAGAAAAATTTTTATCATAGTAACATTTCTTCCCTTCGAACATATCAAAGATTTTATGCTTCTCATAAAAACCGAACTTTCAATTCGTTCGGTAGCCTTCTTTCCGGTCTACTCCACTTCGTGTCGCACTAATAAAAAATGCCCTCGAAAATACGAGGGCACTGTTTTTTATTTGGCATCCTTAAGCAACTGAACAACTTGGTCTATCTCATCTCTGGAAACATAGTTATGGGTAACAAAACGCATCACACCATTATCTTCCCCATTGATGCGTACGTTTTTTGCATCCATATACTGCACCAATGCTGACGCACTTAAAGGATAGTCTTTCAAGCAGAAAAACACCATATTAATCTGCTGACGCTCCTCCAATACTTCTATACCACTTACTTCTTTCAAACGCGTAACCAAATATTTCGCATTCTCATGGTCCTCTTGCAACCTTTTTGTCATTTCAGATAAGGCAAGCATACCTGCCGCTGCTAAAATACCTGCTTGACGCATACCGCCCCCAAGCATTTTGCGTTTTCTTCTAGCCAAATCAATAAATGCCTTACTTCCAACCAAGACCGTTCCCACCGGGGCACAAAGTCCTTTTGAAAGACAAACAGAAATTGAGTCACAATACTGTGCCATCTCTTTTACATCCACACCAAGGTAGGTTGCTGCGTTAAAAATACGCGCACCGTCCAAATGAATTGGCAATTCATATTTGTCAGCAATTTGTCTGATATTTTTCATATATTCCAATGAACGAACTTGTCCATCCGAGTCTGCATTTTCATAAGTAATAAGGGCAGTTCTTGTCTGATGGATATCATTAGGGTCTTTTCTGATATAGCGTTCTACCAAAT
>JBKEAS010000097.1:0-2221 GCA_047972635.1 Anaerotignum sp. | reverse complement strand
GCCCGTTGCCCCATGCTATACCCTGCCGTTTCCTGTCTCAGCATCAAAAATACCTTATCATATCTTCTATTATACATACGCGGCCTCTCCCTTTTCATTTCTCTTGTCCATCGCTATAATTTATGCGTGAATAAAATGAAACATACCAAAAATATGATAAAATACTTTTTACATTTCTGCTCCTGCTTTCCGCAAGAAGAACCTTTTGCCTACCCTCTCACCTCATAAGTCTTAGCTGATCCTGATACTATCCTTATTTCCCACAAAAAAAATATCCACAATACCACATAATATGTCTACGTACGGTATGATAGATATTTTTCATGTAGCCCATATCCTCAACGATTAGGGTTGCCATATCGGGCAAAATATGTATTTTTATAACGACGATCCTTTGAAATATCTTCACCAAACCATAATGGTGGAACAAAATTTTTAGCATCCTCTATCGTTTCAAATTCAACCTCTGTCGTAAATAATCCCTCTAATTCGCCTTCATATACGTCAAATTCAGCCGTATATCCACCCATTTCAAGGGGAATATAATACCTTTTTTTTCGAATTTGATTTCCCTCTATCTTTCCAAGCAAATGCTCATATTCTGCTTGCTTCATTGGAATTTCAAACTCTTCCCGTGCCATATGCCCCTTCCCCTTAACCGTTAAAAAATACGCTTCATCGCTTTTGCGTATGCGTATGGTTGGTTGAAAAGAAATATACGACTGGGTAATTTGTTTGCAAACAAACCCATCTAAAGAAAAAGGAATTTGCTTGGTCAAAAACTTTCTTTCTATCTCCAATATCGCACCTCCAAATATTTTTTTCAGAATAATCCCAACTCCGAGCCTTGTCAAGGGCATTCTTGATAATTCTATAAATTTAGACTATAATAAATCATAAAAATCCCAGTAATCATAACTTAGGAGGCTATTGCCATGAAAACGGTTTATATTTTTCTTGCCGAAGGGTTTGAGGAAATAGAGGCAGTCACACCTCTAGACTTACTGCGTCGTGCAAATATCGATGCAAAATTTGTCTCAACAACCAATTCTTTGCAAGTCAAAGGAGCACATAATATTACCTATACTGCAGACATCTTGTTTGAAGAAACATCAACTTTCGCCATGGCAGATGCAATTGTTCTCCCAGGCGGTATGCCCGGCACATTAAACCTTTTGGCTCACAATGGCCTCTGCCAGCTCATTGATGCCTATTATAAAGCAGATAAAATCATCTCTGCTATTTGTGCTGCACCCTTGATTTTGGCTAAGCTAGGGCTTTTAAACCAAAAAACAGCAACCATATACCCAGGTATGGAAAGCAAGCTCATTGGTGCAAAATCCTCTGATGATGCGGTATGCCTTGACGGAAATATCCTTACCTCTCGTGGTGTTGGCACCGCCATTGCCTTTGCCCTCAAACTAATCGAACTTCTAGAAGGCGAAAAAGTAGCCAAAACCATCAAAACCGATATTGTTTATCAGATATCATAATTTCTTCAAAAATCATAGGTAGCTCCGCAGAAAAAAATTGGAATTTCCCTATCTTTTTCGCAGCAACCTCAACCGCCTTTGGCTCTAAATCATATATGTACGAAATCTCTTGCAATGAATATGCAGATGTCACACCACAAGAAATTTCTCTGCAAAACATCTTGCAAAAAAAAGATGGCGAACTCTGCATGATATGAAAAAAGGTGCCTTTTGTAATGATAGCAAGTTTTTCTTGTTGCATGATTTCTAAAAGTTGTGCCTTCGATACGCATAAAAGGTCTGCAACTTGCTGATGATTATAAGGCTGTGTCTCTGTTTTTAAAAAAATATCAATTGCCCTAATTGGGGGCTGAATTTCTTGTTCGTAAAATTGTAAAAAAGTCTGCATATGTATCCTCTCCCCTAAATGTTCTTCTACCATTGTAACAGGCATAAATGGCACAACGCCATAGGGAATGGATGGAAGTGAGGCAAATAATGAATGCAATCCAAAAATACCTTAAATACCGTCAAAATCTAATTGACCAATATGTAAAAGGAGATATGACCAAACGAGAGTATTTGAAAAAAAACTATGACGCTGTTGTCTATGGGGATATTGGTCCATTTACAAATATGGATTCTGTTGAAAAAGCATTGTTTAACTATCAATATTATAACGCTTTGGCAAAAGAACAAAAATCCATTAGTACCGTAAAAGATATAGAATATGAACTAAAAAAAGATTA
>JBKEAS010000078.1:0-4877 GCA_047972635.1 Anaerotignum sp. | reverse complement strand
TTTTGTTGATATTGAAAAAAAGGCTTTACATAAATATCTCTTTGTGATACTATAATGAAAATAACCAAAAATAATGAAATTGTGAAAGAGGTTGCGATTATGAATCAGAATAATTTTGCTGCAACTACATACTTTTACTTTTACCGTGTTTTCAGAGATTCAAAGTGAATTTTACTGTGAGAAGAGACGGTTTGTTTTGATGGTTTTTTCTAAAAAGAAGGCTTATAGGCTTCGCAGTGAAATTTGCTGCGGAGTCTTTCTTTTTTTTAAACGAAAAGATGTATGTATTATTTCAAGTTACAAGATAATAGTTTCGTAAAACATTTCAATGGAATTAGGGAGGATATCAATATGATCGTAGTATTAAAAAATGGAACAAAGGAAGAACAAATTGATAATTTAAAGATGTGGTTGAAGAGCATGGGGATTGACACACATATGTCTATTGGGACGAACCACACTATTGTAGGTTTGGTTGGAGATACTTCAAATGTGGATATGGACTTGGTTCGTTCTTTAGACATTGTGGAGAATGTTCAGAGAATTCAAGAACCTTTTAAGAATGCAAACAGAAAATTTCACCACGAGAGATTGGTGGTTGATGTGAATGGTGTTAAAATTGGTGGCGGTGAATTTCAGATTATTGCAGGTCCTTGCTCCGTGGAGTCCAGAGAACAAGTTTGTTTTATTGCAGAGTCTGTTAAAAAATCAGGGGCAGGTATGCTTCGTGGGGGAGCATTCAAACCTCGTACTTCTCCATACGCATTCCAGGGATTACTTGGTCAAGGGATAGACCTTTTGGTTGAGGCGAAAAAAATGACGGGGTTACCCATTGTTTCTGAAATTATGAATATTTCACATCTACCTTTATTTGATCCCGTTGATGTTATTCAGGTTGGTGCAAGGAATATGCAAAACTTCGAATTATTAAAGGAATTGGGTAGAACGGACAAAGTTATTTTGTTAAAAAGAGGATTGGCCAACACAATAGATGAATTACTGATGAGTGCTGAATATATTATGGCGGGCGGAAATGAAAATGTCATTCTTTGCGAAAGAGGTATTCGTACTTTTGAAACCAGAACAAGAAACACATTGGATCTTTCAATTATTCCTGTTTTGAAAAAATTAACACATTTACCAGTTGTGATTGATCCTAGCCATGCATTGGGATACTCATACATGGTGAAGCCATTGGCCTTAGCGGCAACGGCAGCTGGTGCAGACGGTTTGATGATTGAGGTTCACAATGATCCTCCGCATGCATTATGTGATGGTGCACAATCTTTGACACCAGAGGCATTTGATGACGTTGCTAAGGCAGTGGAGCAAATTAGACCTTTTGCTTGCAGATATGACGACTAAGGTTAGAGGGCAAGAATGAGAATTTGGAAATAATTTGCATAAAGAACAGGAGATTTTTTACTATAAACTGGAAAGGTAATGGAGGTGTGTGTATGAAAATCGCGGTGATTGGTATGGGGCTCATCGGAGGCTCAATGGCTAAGGCGATAAGGACAAAGACAGAACATTCTGTTTTTGGATGGGATCAATCGGAAACCATTTGTTACAACGCAAAATTGGCAGAATCGGTACATGGTATTTTGGAAAATGGCGATCCTAGCGATTGTGACTTGGTTTTGATTGCATTATATCCTAACGCAACAGTTGATTATGTGAAAAAATTTGCTTCCAAATTTAAAAAGGGTGCAATGGTGGTTGATTGTGCAGGGATTAAGCGTCTTGTGTGTAAGCCGTTAGAAGAAGTAGCCAAAGAGAATGGATTTGTTTTTTGCGGTGCACATCCTATGGCGGGTATTGAACGAAGCGGATTTACGTATTCCACACCAGATTTATTTAAAGGGGCGGTTATGATTTTGACGCCTTACACAGGGACAGAGATTGCACGGATGAATGAATTAAGTTTGTTTTTTAAGAGCCTTGGATTTTCCAGAATGCAGGTAACAACGGACACAGAGCATGACCAGATGATTGCATATACCTCGCAATTGGCTCACGTTGTTTCTAGTGCGTATATTAAGAGTGAATTATCTCCTCATTATAAAGGGTTTTCGGCAGGCAGTTTTCACGACATGACTCGCGTTGCTAAGTTAAACGAAGGTATGTGGACAGAATTGTTTTTGGATAACAATGATTTTCTTGCTGATGAGATTGATGGTTTGATCGTACGGTTACAGGGTTACAGCAATGCGATACGAGAAAAAGACGCAACAACACTGAGAGCAATGCTAAAAGAGGGCAAGGAAAAACGTCTTGCTATTGACGAAGTGAAAGAATTTGAGTGAGGTTTTTAATGAGAACAGTAAAAGTAAAAACATCAACAGAATACGACATTTTAATCGGCAAGGGTTTGCTTTGCGAAATTGGGAAAGAGATTTCTAAAATAACCAACCCTTGCAAGGTGGCAATTATCACGGATGACAAGGTGGATGATTTATTTTCTGCAGTTGTTACCAATTCTTTAACTGAGGCTGGATTTTCTTATTGCAAGTTTATATTTCCTAATGGGGAAGGCTCCAAACACATTGGCACTTTAGGTAATATTTTGGAATTCCTCGGAGAAGAAGAAATAACAAGGCAAGATATCATTATTGCTTTAGGCGGTGGTGTGGTTGGGGATATGGCGGGATTTGCAGCTGCGATATACCAAAGAGGAATTGCATTTATCCAAGTACCGACTACATTTTTGGCGGCAGTTGATTCTTCGGTTGGTGGAAAAACTGCCATAGACCTAAAGGTCGGGAAAAATATGGCGGGTGCATTCTATCAGCCAAAGCTTGTATTATGCGACATAGATACATTAGCGTCATTACCAAAAGGTGTGTTTGCTGATGGAGTGGCTGAGGTATTAAAGTATGGGATAATTGGAGACGAAAAACTTTTTTGCAAGGTTGAGTCTTTGGAATTTATGAAGGATTTAGAAGAAATTATAGAAATTTGCGTTTCTATGAAACGGGATATTGTTATGAAAGATGAGTTTGACCATGGTGAGCGACAGCTACTTAACCTTGGGCACACATTGGGACACGCTATTGAGAAATTGAGTGGTTTTACCATTTCTCATGGACACGCTGTAGCAATTGGGCTATCACTTATTTCGAATGTGGCAGAAGGCAGAGGTGTTGCAAAAGCGGGACAGACTGAGAGGATTTGGCAAGCATTAGCAAAAAATGGCTTACCTACAAAATGTGATTTTAGTGCGGAGGAAATTGCCAAGGGAGCCTTGGTGGATAAAAAACGCAAGGGAGGCACAATTAACTTTGTCTTTCCGGAACAAATTGGCAAGTGTTGTATACAAAAAGTACCTGTTGAAGATGTTTTGCAGTTAGTTCAAGAGGCTATGAAAAGCAGGTGATACGAATGAATATTAAAATAGGAAAGAGTACACTAAAGGGGAAGGTTAAGGTCATTTCTTCCAAATCTGATGCACACCGCTTACTGATTGCGGCGGCATTAGCCGATATGCCGACAAAAATTTTTGTTGAAAGTTGGTCAAATGACATTGAAGCAACCGCAAATTGTTTGGTTGCCTTAGGTTGTGAGATTGTGCGAGAGGAAGGCTGGATCGAAGTTACGCCACTTTGGAATGCAGAAAAAAATGAGGCAATACTAGACTGTGTGGAAAGTGGGTCTACGTTACGATTTTTATTGCCTATTATTGCTGCATTAGGAAAATATGCCCTTATACAAGGGCAAGGGCGACTACCAGAGCGTCCCATTGATATTTTATTGGATGAGTTAAGAAGGCATGGCTCGTGCGTGAAGGAAAAAGCATTACCTCTTGAGATGATTGGGAAAATCACAGGGGGTGTTTACACACTGCCTGGGAATATCAGTTCTCAATTTATAACGGGATTATTGTTTGCTTTGCCACTTTTACATGAGGATAGTGAGATACGGCTTTCTACAAAAATAGAGTCTAGAGGTTACATAGATATGACTTTAGACACGTTAACAACCTTTGGGATTATCATTGAGGAAAAAGACTGGGGCTTTTTTATAAAAGGCGGACAAAGGTATATTTCTCCGAAAGAAATTTCTGCTGAAGGGGACTGGTCCGGCGCCGCATTTTGGATTGTTGCAGGTAGTTTGGGCGGTGACATTATTTGTACGGGCTTACGAAAGAGTTCCTACCAAGGGGATAAGGAAATTGTTGGCTTGATGGAGCAATTTGGCAGCCAGGTGAGGTGGGACGAAAACGAGGTTCATACTTCAGGCAAGGACTTAAAGGGAATACGAATTGATGCAGCTCAAATTCCCGACTTGGTGCCTATCCTTTGCAGTGCGGCGGCGTTTGCACAAGGAACGACTGAAATTTATAATGCAGGAAGGCTTCGCATAAAAGAAAGTGACCGCCTAAAAGCAATGGCGGATGGATTAGAAAAGCTTGGTGTGAAGGTGACCGAACGAGCAGAATCCATTTTGATTGAGGGTGGAACTGTGGCACCAAAGGGCGAAGTGATATTAAATTCTTACGATGACCACAGAATTGTGATGGCACTGGCTATTGCGGCAGCAACTTTGGGAGTAGAGGCAATGATTGAGGGTGCTGAGGCGGTTTCAAAATCGTATCCTACTTTTTTTGCGGAATTTACGAAATTGGGAGGTGTTGCAGATGTCTTCTAGTTATGGAGATAAGGTGAAAATTAGTATATTTGGGCAATCTCATTCTGAGGCAATAGGTGTTGTGATTGATGGACTACCTGCCGGGGAAGAAATTGACCTTGAGGCAGCACAGCGTTTTTTAGATAGACGAGCACCTGGGAAAAATGCATATTCAACTCCACGCAAGGAGGGGGATCAAGTTCGTGTTGTTTCTGGGCTATTTAACGGGATGACTTGCGGTGTGCCTATTT
>JBKEAS010000089.1:0-25039 GCA_047972635.1 Anaerotignum sp. | reverse complement strand
CATACCTCTCCTTATTCCAAAAAACCTTTCGGGTGATTTTTATGCCACTTCCAAGCGGAAAAAATAATTTCCTCTAGACTATCATGTGTAGGATTCCAGCCTAAAATCTCTTTTGCCTTTTTGCTTGAAGCGATGAGCTTAGCCGGATCCCCTGCACGACGTTCCACCTCTTTTTGCGGTATGGGATGTCCTGTTACCGCTCTTGCTGTTTCAATTACTTCTTTTACAGAAAAACCAACGCCATTGCCCAGGTTAAAAATAACGCTTTTCCCATCCTTTTCCAAATAATCAACAGCCAATATGTGCGCCATTGCCAAATCCATCACATGAATATAGTCACGCACACAGGTACCGTCTGATGTGGGATAATCGTTTCCAAAAATATGAATAAATTCCCTTTGTCCGTTTGGCACTTGCAGAATCAGCGGTATCAAATGACTTTCCGGATCATGTGCCTCACCGATTTGTCCACTTTCGTGTGCACCACAAGCATTAAAATATCGTAAGGACACATATCTCATTCCATGTGCCTCTGCCACCCAATGGAACATCCTTTCCATTGCAAGCTTTGTCTCGCCATACGGGTTTGTCGGGTTTGTTGGGTCAGTTTCCATAATCGGCACTTGCACAGGCTCGCCGTAAGTTGCCGCAGTTGAAGAAAAGACGATTTTTTCAATCCCATTTTTGACCATACATTCTAAAAAGTCCCTTGTTTTACAAAGGTTATTTTCATAATACGCCAAAGGGTTAATGACACTTTGCCCTACCAAAGAATATGCGGCAAAATGGATAACCGCAGAAATTTCTTCTTTTTCAAACACCATATTCATAAATTTTTCATCACTAATTTCACCTTTGTAAAACCGTGCCTTCGGATGTACCGCCGCTGCAAATCCCGTTTCCAAATTATCAACAACAACAACGTCCCGTCCCGCTTCACAAAGTGCATAAACTGTATGCGAACCAATGTATCCAGCACCGCCCAATACCAAAATCGCCATAGTTTAAACCTCCCTTGTCAATTCAACGCCACCTGCCATACGGATAGAAAGCAGATGACAACTGCCTTTTCCTACCATATCCTCAATTCCATTTTGAAATACCAACTTCATTTCGTTTGGCACAAACGCCTGCACTGTGCCACCCAGACCGCCACCATGCACACGAAAAGCTCCTTTTCCTTCCAACAAAATATCACACGCCATCAACGCAAATAATACCTCTTGGTTTTTCACACTGCCTTCCACCGATACATTTTGTAAATACATCAAAGATGACATCCCCGATTGGTTTACTAAGGAAAGAAAACCTAAAAAATCGCCCGACGCAAGGCTGTCCGCCTCTAGCATGGCTCTTTTGTTTTCTCTAAAAAAATGTAGTGCACGAAAAACAGCACGGTCTCCCACAGCTTTGCGGATCTTCGCTATATTTAAAATAAATTCCTTTTCATCCGCTTCCCTTAAAACCTCTGCCCCCAATTCTTTTGCAACTTGCCTCATCTCTAATGGCATTGCCGAATATTGTTCAGATAAATCCGCATGATTTCCGCCCGAATCAATAATACAAAGGCTATATCCCACGTTTGCAAAATCAAAATCCAATTTTTTCACAATAGGTGCTTCGTTGTTTTGAAAATCAATGGCAACCACGCCACCCACTGAAGATGCCGTTTGATCCATCAATCCGCTCATCTTTCCAAAATATTTATTTTCTGCATATTGTCCAATCCGCGCAATGTCTACAGCAGAAATTTCACCCTTGCAATACAGCCCGTTTATCACAGTACCCAATAGCACCTCAAAGGCCGCCGAAGAAGAAAGCCCCGATCCTTTTAATACATTGGATCTAACATAAAGATCAAATCCTTGCACCTCATACCCAAGCGCTATCACCCTAGCTACAATTCCTCGAATTAAAGAAGCCGAAGTGTTTTTTTCTTCTTCTCGTACCGCCAGTTCGTCTATATTTATCTCAATTGGTAAAAATCCCTCCGAAACAGCACGGATCATCCGTGTTCCATTTTTCAATGCGGCCCCTAGCATATCCAAATCAACCGCCGCCGCCAAAACACACCCACGTTGATGGTCCGTATGATTTCCGCCAATTTCGGTACGCCCTGGTGCGGAAAAAACCCTCGGATTTCCTTTGCCAAACTCTTTTTCAAACCCATCAATGACACTTTGTATCCTATTATAATAAGATTGACTATTCTTCTCCATTGTCGGATATGCTTGCATCATGGCTTTTTCATTTATTGTATAAGTCCCCATTTCCCGCTCCTTCTCTTAACACTAAAAAACAGCATACATGATAACCACAATCAAACATATTACCAAAACACCAATGATCTTATCTAGCGTCCCTAAAGATACCTCTATTTTATCGTACAAATTATGTTTTCCTTTTGTGATGTTTTCTTCCGCCTTTTTTAACAAACTCTCTTTTTCGTTCAGTTCTTTTTCCTTGATTTTTAGTTCTTCTTGCTTTCTTTCCAATTCCTCCATAGAAAGCTTGGTATCGTTTTTATCGTCATATCCCATAGTTTCCGCCACCTTTCTAGCCAAAAATTCCCCAGGAAACATATTTCCTAGGGAATGGTACATAGCACAATCCCCTCAACACAAAGAGAATGTTTATTTTTTTGCAATATACTTTCTAACGTCAATGGCAACAGCAAGAATTATGATTAAACCTTTTATGACATATTGCAAATATGCATTTACACCTAAATAATACAAGCTATAGTTTATTACCTGCAAAATAATAACACCAATAAGCACGCCCGGTATCGTGCCAACACCGCCAGAAAAAGAAACACCACCAATAACACAACCAGAAATGGCATCCAAATCGTAGTTCAAGCCTGTTGATGTTGTAACGCTCTGAATACGGCCTGCTTCTAAAAACGATGCAACGCCATATAAAATACCAGCAACCAAATAAACCATCATTATATTTTTCGCTACATTAACACCCGATACCGCTGCCGCTTCCGTGTTCCCACCAATGGCAAACATATTCTTACCCAATGTGGTTTTATTCCAAATAAACCACATCACAATAGCACAAATAATCAAAAACCATACCAAATTGGGCAGACCCAAAAATTTTCCATTTACAAGGCTGATATACTCTGGATCAAGGCTTGCAATAGGCTGCGCTCCACCTTTTTGGCTATCAATATACAAACATAAAACTCCATAAGCAATTAACTGCGTACCTAAAGAAATAATAAATGCATGCATATGCAACTTCGCCACACCAAACCCATTAATCAGACAAAACACCACGCAAACTGCGATGGAAAGTAGTAACGGAACAATCATTGGCAATGGCTCTGTAATTTGCGGATACATACGAGAGGCATACGTTACACTTTGTAACAAAGATGCCGAAACCGCAGCACCACACCCCAAGATACGCCCTGCCGAAAGATCCGTACCTGCAAGTACAATCATGCCGGCAACACCCAAAGCAAGAATGCCTCTTGTGGATGCTTGCGAAAGAATTTTCAACATATTGTTTACAGAAAGGAAAGAGCTATCCGCAACCACAACGCTAATAATCATAATTCCTAAAATCAAATAGAGGGCGTAGTCCAGCAAAATTTCACTCCACTTTTTTGTTTTATCCATATATTTTCCTCCCCTTACACAAACCGCGCTGCCAAAGTCATAATTTCTTCCTGGTTCGCCTCTTTGATATCCAAGATTCCTGCAACTTTCCCATTGCTCATAACCATAATTCTATCGCAAATGCCAAGTAATTCTGGCATCTCCGAAGATACCATCATAACGCTCTTACCCTCATTGGCAAGGTTTAGAATTAATTGATAGATTTCATATTTTGCACCAACATCAATCCCACGTGTCGGCTCATCCAAAAGCAATATGTCAGGTTTGGTTAAAAGCCATCTGCCTAAAATAACCTTTTGCTGATTACCCCCTGAAAGGTTTCGGATATGGGTTTTCTGTGTCGGCGTTTTGACATGCATACTATCAATAACCCATTTTGTATCTGTTTTCATCTTCGCGTCCGAAAGAAACAATGCTTTTTTGTAATCCTTTAAGTTTGCAATAACAGAATTAAAGGTAATACTCATGCCACCAAAAATACCGGTTGCACGTCTTTCTTCCGTTAACATGGCAAATCCATTTTCAATTGCTTGTTTTGGCGTTTTATTGCTAAGCACAACGCCATCTTTGATAATCTCGCCAGTCGTTCTATGTGCAATCCCAAAAAGCAATTCCATAAGCTCCGTACGTCGGCTACCCACAAGGCCGGCAATGCCTAAAATTTCGCCTTTTCTTAGCGTAAAACTAACATCTTCGCAACTGGGCTGATATTTTCCGGTAAGATTTTTCACTTCCATAATGACATCTTTTGGGGTATTGATTTTTGGCGGAAAACGCTCCGTCAAATCACGTCCTACCATCAATTTAATTATTTTATCCGTTGTTAGATCCTCTGCATTTTCTGTTGCAATCCATTTACCGTCTCGCATGATGGTAACTTCGTCAGATATACGCAGTATTTCTTCCATTTTATGGCTAATATAAACCATAGCCACGCCTTTGCTTTTTAATTTATGAATAATTTCAAAAAGATGCTCTACCTCTTCATGTGTGAGAGATGACGTAGGTTCGTCAAGCACCAGAATTTTCGCATTATAAGATACTGCCTTTGCAATTTCAACCATCTGCCTTTGCGATACGCTAAGCTTACCAATGATTGTTTTCGGATTTACAGATATATTCAATTCATCAAAAACTTTTTTTGTCTCATCATACATCGTTTTGTGGCTAATAATGCCACATTTTCGGGGAAATCTCCCCAACCAAATATTTTCCATAACACTACGTTTCAAAACTTGATTTAATTCTTGGTGCACCATAGCCACACCATTATCCAATGCATTTTTAGGGTCAGAAAAATGTGCGCTCTGCCCCTCAATCAAAATCTCGCCTTTATCTTCTTTATAAATACCAAATAAGCACTTCATCAAAGTAGACTTACCTGCCCCATTTTCCCCCATCAAAGCGTGAACAGTGCCAGGACGCAACTTAAGCATGGCTTGATCCAACGCCTTAACGCCTGGGAATTGTTTTTCTATATCTGTCATCTCCAAAACATATTCTTGCTGTTCTTGTATCATTGCAGATCACCACACCTTTTTTTATTATATAATGCACAGTGGAATATCTCCACTGTGCATTATAAATTAAAATGTTATCTTACTTTTAAAAATTATTCTCCAGTATAAGGTGCGTATGGAATACGAACTGCTACGCCGGATTCATCAAAAGTATATTCTGTTCCGTCCAAGAAATCAGCGCCATTTGCTAAGTTCATAACAACTGCAGCAATCGCATTACCCATAGCCTGACCATCTTGAAGAACAGTTGCACTCATTGTACCCTGAGAAATTGCTTCTTTTGCAGCATCTGTTGCATCTACACCGATAACAGGAATAAAGTTTGCACCTTCCGCTCCTGTGTTGTAGCCAATGTTGGAAAGAGCTGCAATACAACCAATTGCCATACCGTCGTTATTTGCAATTACCAATTCGATCTTTCCTTCGTTTGCAGCAAGCATAGCTTCCATTGCTTTTTGAGCTGTTTCTGTATCCCAGTTACATACCTGTGTTTCGCCAACTTGTTCCATCTCAACGCCATTTGTAATTGCCTGCTCTACGCTATACAATGTACGCGCAATCGCTTCAGGATTATCAGGTTCACCTTGGAACATAACATACTGTACTTTGCCATCGCCATTCAAATCATATTCAGGATGTGTTTCCATCAAATCTTTGATGATATCGCCTTGCATTTTTCCAGCATCAGCTGCGTTTGTACCAATAAAACAAGCTTTCTCAAAAGACTTAATCACATCTGCATCTGGTTCTCTATTGAAAAATACAGTAGGAATGCCTGCTTCTTTTGCTTTTTCAACTACACCGCTTGCAGCCTTTGCATCAACCATATTGATTGCAAGAACATCAACGCCTTTTTCAATCAATACATCTAACTGATCATTTTGTGTTGCTTGGTCAGCCTTGCCATCTTGCATGATAACTTCTGCTTTTCCAGACAACGCTTCTTCTAATGCATTTCTTACAGTAGATATGTAGGTATCATCATATTTATAAATCAAAACACCTACCTGTGGTAGCTCTGCCGCACTATCGTCAGCTGGAGCCTCTGCACTGCTACCGCAAGCTGCTAAGCTTAGCATCATAACAGATGCCATAAACAATCCAAAAATTCTTTTTTTCATTTTTTATGTCCTCCCTTTTTTTGTTTTGTCCTTATTACATGACAACAACTTTGTTTGTATCAACAAACAAAACACCCAAAACTCAATTTATTTGTCGATACTGTTATTATACCAAAGGATTTGCCAAGGTAACATATAATATTTTTCACATAATCTTTAAATTTCTTTGATTTTATCAGCAAATATTACAAAGAACGCTACAATGTCTTTGTTTTTTTTGTTGATGCCAGAAAGATTTTGTCACCTTAACCACAAATCCTTTTTGCAAATAAAAAAAGCCATCCTTTCACAAGAAATGGCTTTTTAAAATACCCCTAAATCTATGTAGCACGTTTTTTTTATGAAAAAACACCCATACTAGCCCTTAGGTATATCTTATATTTTTCATTCAAACTCTGCATTAATCTTTTTCTTTAAGGGGACACGCACATACCGTTGTTCACGAATTTCCAATGTTTCATCAACCACACCCTTTGATGCCACACTCGCAGCAATACGCAAAACCGCCCGGCCTTGTTCTTCACTGTTACAATCGATGGTTGCAAAAAGCCTACCTTCTTTTAATGCTTCCATTCCAACTTCGGTGGCATCAATGCCAAAAACTGCCGCCTCCATACCCATTTTATCTAAGGCATCTAAAGCACCCAAAGCCATATCATCATTATTACAAAGTACCAACTCTATTTCATCACCATATGTCTGCCCCCACTGCTCCATCATTGCCATAGCACGTCCTCTATTCCAGTCCGCCGTAGCCGAAGCAACCTTTTGTAATGGTACTCCCATACTCTCGATGGTCTGCAAAGAATAATCCGAACGCATGATGGTATCTTGATGTCCCATTTCGCCCTCAAGCATGACATATTGCAATATGCCATCTCCGTTTTTATCCATACGGACAGGATCTTTTTCATAACACCAAACCACAGTTTCTCCTTGCAATATGGCACTTTCTTTTGCATCAGAACCCACGTAATACACCTTTTCTCGTCGCATAATATCTTGTGCTACGGGTTCTCTATTGAAAAAAATGATTGGTATATTTTCATCCTCAAAAATCCCTTGGTCAACAATTGCCGCCGCACTGGTGCGGTCTACCAAATTCACACAAACTGCGTCATATCCCATTTCAATATATCGCTTTACCTGTTCATTTTGCGTACGTTGGCTACCACCTGCAACAGAAACATTTAAAATCACATCTATTCCCGTTTCTTTTTCATAAATGAGAGCTTCTTCCTCCATCGCCTTCACGATCTTATTTACAAAAGTATCATTTTCCAAATAAAGAGAAACTCCAATTTCAATTGTGTCTGCTTTTTCTTCTTGTTGCAAAAAAGCAAACAAGCCAAAACCCAAAACAAGTATCAAACAAATATAGAGCCATTTCCTACTTTTCATATTACCTCCTTAAACATAAGGGAAAATATACGTCTCAATGTTCGGGCTATACATATTTTGTGGTGTAACCAATACGCTTTGCGTAAAAATCGTTTCTCCGTTCGTCTCTATTTTTTCAATCAATCGAGAAACCTCGCTTACGGCAAAATACCCCGCTTCATAACTACGATGCACTACCAATCCGGCAATATAACCTTGCTCCAAATCATTTCTTGCATCCAATTCCCACCCAAATCCAAAGAGTGGCACATTAATCTGGTTATCTCTGCAACTTTTTGCCAATGCCATAAGAACCTCAAAGTCAGCAGAAACGATACTATTTTTGTTTTGTATCGCCATACCCTTAACCAACGTATCAGTAGAACTTAACCCTTCCATTTTGATCTCACGCACTACAATCCCTTGTGCTGTAAGTTTTTTTGCAAGCGTTTCATGAATCTGATGTGCTCGCAAACTTCCGCCACTACGTTCCACCAACGCCACGCCTTCGTTCTCCTTTGTTTCACTTAAAATCGCCTCAACCATATAGTTTATCTCTGTTTCTCTATCTACACAAACAGTCCCTTGCACACGAGAACTCTCAAGCTCCATATCCCAAAGGACAACAGGAATACCTGCCGGAAGCCCAGAAACAATAGCCTCCGCCATATCTTGATCGTTGCAATTTAAAACCAACCCCGCCAAACCATTATCGACCTCTTTTTCAAGCAAAGACAAAACTTCCGCCGTATCTTCGTAATCAGAGATGTAGTTTAGGCTTAGATCCATATTCCAATCAACAGCCCCTTTATTTAGTCCGACTTTAAAATTTTCATCAGCCTCACCCGTAACCGTGTCCATAAAAACCAAAATTTTATACGTTTTTGCAATAGGCTCCTTTAAAATAAAATCCGTACTCGAGGCAACTAACAACAGCAACAGTATCAAAACATCAACAATCACAATGATATATAACTTCTTCCGTTCCATCTATTCAAGCCCCCTTTGACGCAATAAATCATAAGGTATGGCAGGAATTTTCACCCTAACCTCAGTCCCTTCATCAGGCTCCGAATGAATAGAAAGACCATAGCTTGCTCCATAAACAAGCTGTATCCGCTCCCGTACATTTCGTAATCCAACCCCACTTCCCTTTTGCGAAGCGACCTCGTCTCCATCCATCAATGTCTCCACTCGCTCTTTTGTCATGCCGCATCCATTGTCCCTTATAACAAAAAACAAATTTTCCTCTTTGCGATAAACGGATACCAAAATCAGTCCATCCCCATCCATAAATTCCATGGCATGGTAAATGGCATTTTCCACAATTGGCTGTAGCACCAGCTTGATTGTTCCAAGTTCACAAACCCCGTCCTCAACCATAAATTCATAAGAAAAACGATTTTTAAACCGCATCTCTTGTATCATTAGGTAATTGCGTACGTGTGCAATTTCATCCGCAACCGTAATAATCGTTCGTCCTCCACTTAGGCTAATACGGAAAAATCTAGCAAGCGCTGTAACTGCATTAACGGCATCGTCTTTTTTCTCATTTTCTATCATCCAAACAATAATGTCTAGCGTGTTATATAAAAAATGGGGGTTGATCTGATTTTGTAACGCCATCAACTCACTTTTACGCTTGGCTTCATGCTCCGTCACAATGTCTTGCATCAGCCGTTTCAAATTTTCTTTCATTTTATCGATGGCATCTCCCAAATGCCATACCTCATAAAACCCGCCAGGCTCAATATGTGTGTCTAAATTTCCTGCCTCTATCTGATTAACCGCTGCCTCTAATGTATGCATCGGTGCAGAAACACGCCTAGACAAAAAAGAATTGATTACAACGATAATACTTAAAAAAAACAAGGACAAAAATGCGATAAAAATACCACTTTTAAACGTGTTCAAAGAAATTTTGTCCGTCTGCGTTACCCCAACAATTTTCCATCCTGTATAGCCCACTGTTTTTACAAAATATTCTTGTTCACCTTCTCCAACGTCCTTCACAACCCCTCCGGAAGAAATATTGTCAAAATTAATATCCGCCTCCGTTATATACCCACTTTCTAACAACTCTTGATTTGGATGATAAATCACTTCTCCATCTGTGTCAGTTAGATAAAGGTAAGACCCGCTGCCAAGCAAACTATCGCTAAAAATATCTTGTAAGCCACTGTGTTTTAATTGTATTAATAAAATCCCTCGTTCCACACCATCGCCAACATTCATCTGCACAATACGTGTCATAGGTACAACGCGGGTGTATTCTAAACCATTAGAGGCGAATAAATGTGCAACTTCCGGCTTACCCAAATAAATATTTTCCTCGGTAGATAACGTCTCCCAATACCAGTCTTCATTTTTAATATTGACATTTGGTGCCATCTTCCCTGCGGGTGCGGACTCAATCAGCTCACCGTTCATAGAAAACAACGCAATATGTTCAATATGATCCTTATTTGTGTCATACATCAACCCAAACGCATTGCTCACTGTGTCTGTTTCCATATCCGTCTTTTTGATAACACTGTAATACAGCGAGTCTGATATTTTCATCATATTTCGCAAGTGATTACTAAAATTATAGCTTACTTGCTCCATTAAAAATTGGTTTTTATCTCGAAATGTGTCCTTGATTTCCTCCAAAAAACGCCCATAAATAGAGCTCCCCATAATCAATGCCGTCAGTATCGTAGTGACCGTAAACGAAGCCCAGATAACCTGCTTGAGTTCGGGACGTTTTCCACGTCGCTCCATCCAACGCTGCGTAATTTTTTTTATTATGTCATTTAAGTTCAAGCAGGCTCACCTCATTTTAACCGAAATTTATTGGGCGACACACCATAGCGTTTCTTAAAAACGTAGCTAAAATAATTCGGCTCATCGTATCCAACCTTAGCGGCAATACTATACGTTTTGTCGTCTGTATCCTTTAGCAACCTAGTCGCCTGCTCCAAACGTACCCCCGTCAAATACGAAGTATAACTTTCGCCCACTTCTCGCTTAAATACCGTAGAAAAATATGTTGTGCTCATATGTAGATGGGTCGAAATGGTTTCCAACGAAAGTTCCGAATTTGTATAGTTTTCTTCGATATAACGCTTGGCCTCTCGGATCAAAGCCTTTGTGCTACCCACTCTTTCTTTGGTCAAACAAGCACTAATGGAAAAGCTAATCGCCTTTAGCCAATCCGACAGCTCCTTTGATGAAACAATCCCAGAAATCACTCCGCTATAATCCGCATATTCCCCAAAAATAAGAGTTTCATCTAGCTCATATTTTTGCACTACACTTAAAACAGCATTTAAAATACCAATTACATACGCCTGTACCCCACTATGTCTTAACCCAACTCGATTCATTTTTTGTGCGATATCTTCCACACAAGAAATGATAGACTCCTCATCGCCAAAACGCAGTGCATAATTAAGCCTTGCCTCTGCCTTTTCATCCAAGCGCAAAATAGACCCTCTCACTGGTTCCACGTCGTTAATATAAATCACATTTCCTGCAATTTTACTATATTCCACCGCTTCACGGGCGCCACTATAACTTGCTTCTATATCTTCCAATTTATCTACAACAAAGCCAATTCCAATGCTTAGTGGATAATTTAAAATCCGCTTACTTTCTCTGCAAGCATCCTCTAAAATGGTCATCAGCTTGGTAATTTCCTCCTCATCCTTCATTGCAACCATCCCACAAAGACCAGACGGACGCTGAAACATAACAAATCCATTCCAATGCTGAAGTTTTTCCTCTAACAAATGACGCACAGAAACTTCTAGCAGCCCTCTTTCCTGTAACCCACTTTGCTCTATGGAGACTTTCTTCATATTTAATTTCATTGCCACCCAACAATTCCCATCCAATAAAGGTAACTGGTATTGTTTCATATTCAGAATGATCTCTTCGCTTTTGACCTTGCCTTTTACCAAGTTTCCAAGGAAATTTTCCCTAAGTATGGATAGGTTTTTCAAATAACTTTCCTTTAGTGCCGTTTCGCCTCTTAACCGTTCGATTTCTTCATCCAGACTTTCTTTCGTCCTTTTTAAAATCTCCGTCAATTCTTTTGCATTCACAGGCTTTAGAATATATTCCGTGATATTCAGAGAAATAGCTTGTTTTGCGTATTCAAAATCATCATAGCCAGAAAAAATAATAATTTTTATAGAGGGACGTAGCTTTCTAATTTGTTCTGCCAAATCCAAACCATCCAAATAAGGCATTCTAATGTCTGTCAAAACCACATCCGGCTCAAGTAACTCTATTTTTTCTAACGCATCCCGACCATTTTCCGCATCGCCAATGACACGAAAACCCGTTTGATCCCATTCGATCTTTTTGATGATACTGGTACGAACCTCTTCTTCGTCATCTACCAGCAATATTTTATAAGGCTCGTGCATCTTCACTACCTCTTTCAATTTTTATTCTTGCTTTTTACAACATTATAACAAAAAATATACCAGAAAGAAACCATATAAACAAACAACTCCATTATTTTACATTTTTTTGCAATTTTACATTCACAGAAATGTTTGACATCATCTTTCATTCCATGTAGAATAGGTTGTACCGTTTATGCATTCTTAGCTCAGGGGATAGAGCGTTCGGCTCCGGACCGAAAGGCCGCAGGTTCGAATCCTGTAGAGTGCAGAAAAAACCCCTCCCATATCCTCATCTATTTAGATGAGTCAATACAGGAGGGGTTTTCTTTATATCATAAAGATCAGTATTTCATTTTTATGACACAATACATACAACTTTTTCTCTTATTATTTAAGATGTAAATTGGTTGTTCCAGTACGAATCTGCCCTTATACCACCTTTTGCCTGCATATCAACAAATGTCATATCCAGATAACCAGAAACATTGGTATTGATATCTGAAAGTTTATAATTTAAGAAACGAACCGATGTGTTGTGATAAACATTTGAAAATTTCAAGGTAACCGTAGTGACCGCACCCGTAGATGCTCTAGCTGCAGTAACTATCTCAACCTTCGGTGCATCCGAATCACCGGTACCATAATTTGCATCAATCCAATCCTTCAGAACCGCCGTATCAAGTGCCTTCAACTGAGCTCCTTCACCTTGAATATAATAAATTGGTTCATTAAATGTAATATACACATAACCACTATATGGAGAATTTGTGGCATTCGGATTGGAAATACTTGTTTTGACTTCAACCGTTGGTGCAGTTCTATCTGCAGGTGTAATGCCTTCTACTTTTAGAATAGTCGAATCTGCACCACCTAAATTACCCTTTGCAACTGCATAAAAATTATAGTATACATCTCGTTCCATGTTATATACCGTAATGGTTGCTCTAGCAACAGAATCTCCATTAGATATGGTAGCTGTTGTTGTACCAAAGTCAATCGGTTTATAGGTAGAAGCTTCTTCTCTTTTTCTGATGATATCAGCTGTCACATTGGTTGGTGCAGAGGTTTGGCTAAATAAAATCCAATCCACTGTAGACGCTTTGTCAAGCGCAACATCAATCACAGCAGACCCTTCCAATCTATCTCGAATAGACGAACCGGTCCAATTTGGAGGTTCAACGGCAACCGTTGTAAAATCTATTGTCTTCATTTCTGATGTGGTTGTTGGTGCACCCTTCATGAAACAATACATTACATAATCCGTTTCAGACGTCAAGCCTTCAATCCTAAATTCATATTCCATATATCCACTATCTACACTAAAACTGCCATAAACACCATCTTGCGGTTTGTATTTCCCGTTCATAATTCCATCCGCAGTCGGATTTGTAATAGAACCTTTTTTCGCTACAAGATAGTAGAATGTACCTTTTTTGGTTGTATTTACAATTGGTCTAATCAGAACATCGCCAACCTGTGAAGCACCAAGCTTAGGATAACCGGTTAGAAAATCGGGGATAACAGTATCTGTAAAGTAAATTCTCATAGAGAATTCTTTCGGATAATTCACAACCATTACTTTTCCTTCAGAAATGGATGCCTCGAGCCTTGCCGTTGGATTATCTGAAACCGGCGTCAACCCAGAAATACCACCAATTACGCACTTAACGTCGATATCAACTGTATTTTCCCAGCCTTTTCTTTCTGTGTCACCATTGATCGAAACAATTTTAATTCCATATTCCGTTTCTTCCAAGCTTTTAAACGTACTGTACTGATAGCTTGTCAAATCGTCAAATACCTTATCTTTAATATTTTGAAGTGAAATAGACGCTCCTGCCTCTACGATGGCAGTCGTTAGCGTACCATCGTCCGACGCAATCTTCGTAAACGATGTTGCACCAAAAGGCTTTTCGTATACTTCAAATCCTATTTTTGTATTACTTTCAAACAAAACATCATAATAGATATTTTCATTTGCTTCGGTAATCTGCGGTGTCAACCGGAAGGTCAAATCCAAGTCAGATGCTGGAACGGTTTCCACAATTTCTACCAAAGGTGCTGCCGTTGTAAAAGAAGGTAGTAATGTTTTCTCCGCCATTCTATTTCCGGAAGTATCCACAATTTTGTTCAATTCGAACTCATATGCAGTGGCACTACTTAAGCCTAACAACCCTTGCGGGAAAGTTACTATCGTATGCCCATCTATATATTCTACAAGAACACTTTCATAGTCTATTTCTAGCGGTGTTCTTTTTACAGAAGACAGATCATAAAGAGCAATGTTTGCGCTCAATTTAGATTTGTCAACATCTGTTAGTTTCTCCTTGGAAGCGTAGTCTAAAACTTCCTCGCTAAAGATAATGCGGATTTGGCTATCTGTCGTCACATCACCGCTAATCATATCTTCAAATTCCAATGTTGCTGTAGGTGCACTATAATCCGCAGTTTTCACATCCATATACACAACACTCGAAGTATTATTAGAAGTATCTCTTGCTACGAGATACAGCTTATAAGCTGTTTCTGCTGCCAAGCCAGTAAGGCTAATTTTTGTCTCTGTGTTTTTCTGAGCAGTCACCTTACCATTTTTAATGCCACCATCACCCAAAACAACCTGTTCTTTTGCTTCATCAGAGTCTAGGGCAGGCACTTCTGTGGCCGGTGGAACAACATGAGGAAATTCCTCGTCCATGGCACACAACACATAAAAAATGGTCGATGCTTCATTCACTTTTGCAGTGATGTCTATTGACTTATCTTTAATGGAATCCTTTTTAGGGTAGCCATTGGAAAAAACAGGTGCTGTCAAATCCACCGTTGTAAATGTGAGCTTTGAAACCTCAGAGTTCTTAAAGCCGTCGGTGACAAAAACATAGAAATCATATCCAACCGTTTCTTTCAGTCCATCTACGGTTAAAGTATATGTTTCGTTTTTCTTGCATTCCTCGATAATACCTTTATTCGTTGCCCCAGAAACAACTTGTGTTTTTAAGGCATTGATATTTGGTGCTACACTGCCACTTGGCAATACCGCCCAATACGCCACAACATCTTTCGTTACATTAATGGCTATGTCAGCAGAAATATTTGTTAATGTAAGCACTTCTGGATAGCCTTTTGTAAAGCCCGGTTTTGGCTCTATTGTAACTTTTTTTATTTCCGAATAGTTGCCGCTTGTATCTTGGGCAACAAAATACACATCATACTGCTCTTCTGCTGTTAAACCTGTAAATTTCACAGGTGTTGGTGTGTCCGGCTTTAATGTGCCAGATTTACCAGTCTTTTCAGCACCCAAGCCTTTGACAATTTGCTGCTTTGCTTCATCCGAAGTAATCAAAGGAGCTTCAATGTCCACTTGTTCTTGCACAGGGAAAGACGTTCCCCCAATATACATTGCGTAATAAACAATGCCTTGTTCATTCAAATTTAGGCTGACTTCTGCACTTGTGGCCTCAGAAGCTGTAAGTCTCGGATAGTTTGATCTAAATTCGGGCGGCGTTGCGTCCTTGGTTGCAACTTGAATTTTTGTTACAGCAGAGTCATTTGATCCATCGCTTAACAAGATATAGCAATCATAATTTGTTAATTCTTCAAGACCCGCAACCGAAAAAGTATCTTCCACATAGCTCGTGCAATCTTCCTCTACCCCTTTTGCCACTGTACCAAAAAGATTTTGGGCTTTCAAAGATTTTGCATCCGGTGCCGGACGTCCTTTGTCATACACTGCCCAGTACATGGTGGCGTCTTTATCTGTAACATAGTCCAATGTTGCTGATTCATCGGCAACTTCACTAACGAAAGGATATCCCGTTACAAAGGCAGGTTTTCTTTTATCTAATGTAGAGAAATAATCTACTTCCCTGTCGCTTCTTTCATCTCTTTCATCTACCAATACTGCCGATAAAATATAGTCCGTATCTTGCTCCAATCCAGAAACCTTGGCAGTATATTCTTTATCTGAAGCAACCGATAAAGAACCGGATTTTATAATCTCCGTGTTATATTTTCCAGGCTCCACGATATCGTCTTGGCTAGGCCTACCATCTTCATAGTAGGTAACTGTCCAATAAATTGTACCCGGTTTATTTACTTTAAATGTAGCTACCCCGTCAGCCGGGCCAATGTCTACCACCTCTGGGTAATCCGATAAAATCTCTGGATCATCGGAGGACTCTTCTGCATCCTTGCTTGTCATTTCATTGCCATTAATTTCAGCCGTCAGACCTGGTCTAATCTCAATTTCATCCGGAAGCATCGTCACGACTGCGTCTGATGCATTTACCTTCAAGTAACCAATTTCCCCTCGTCCAGAAACTTCAATACCCGCATCCATATAGAGGTTGTCCACATATGTATCTGTATCTAAAAACACTGTGCTCCCTGTAGCCGCTTCGTCAATAATCAAATCACGAATGGTTTCTTTAGACAAGTACAAATGATTTTCAACACCCTCTATGGTCACTTGGTCAAACAAGCCAGACAAATATAACGAGGTATCTTCCGGCCCATTCAAAACAACCTCTTGAAACCCGCCACCTCTACTTGATGTTTCTTCCAAGTAGGTAGTGGTTTTGATTGTTGTATGATCTACAATGGTGTTTCCACTTAGCTTAATTGACTTGATGTTATCTTTTGTCCCATCTACAATCAGCTCTGTAATGGTGCTATCGTTAAACGTAATGCTACTATTACCGGCGTTGCTTTCACCAGAACCAGCGATAATTACATCGCCAAGTACGTGCACATTATCAAAATATGTATGTCCAAGTCCAACCCCATCTGTAATGTAAAGATCACCATTGATGATGGTATCTTTTATCGTAACACCTGAAGAAGCAACCGTTACATTTCCTTTTTGTGTTCCTAAATATTTTGTTCCCGAAGAACTAACCAATTCGCCAAGGGCATCGGTAAGCACCTTTGCTACCTCCGCTCTTGATATATAGTTCTGCGCTCTAAATGTATTATCATTATAGCCTGAAATATACCCTTTCTCAGTAGCTGCATTCACGTAGCCTCTACTCCAAGTAGAAACCTTTTTCCCATCAGCAAAAGATTGATTGACACCCGAAATTTCTTCTATCTTCAAGTTTCTGCCCAACAAAGAAATCGCCTGCTCACGTGTTAGGCTTGCAGTGGGATTTGCCACGCTTTTGCTATCTCCCGAAAAATATCCTTGGTTATATGCAACAGTAATATCATCAGCATACCACTCGGTACCTGTTACATCTTTAAATGGGTTTTTGCCTGTTGATGTATAACCAAATGCTCTATTTATAATTGATACAAATTCGGCTCTTGTAATAGGTCTATCAGGGTGCATATTCCCATTTTTATCCCCACTCATTAAGCCTCTATTATACATATTCAGCATAAAAGGCTCAGCCCAATGGTTTTCAACCCCCATATTAATAGAAGCAGCCTGCACACTTTCCGTTGGTACAAAATATAAATTCCCTAAAAAAAGTGCCCCTGCCAAAACAAAAGCCATAGCCCTCTTTGGGCCGTTTGACTTTAATCCCTTACCCAACATAATCCTCCTCCATCCTTTTTTTCTTATGATTGATCGCTTGAATTTTAAACACACTTGCTCGAAGTATACTTTCTTCTGCTCTAAGTAATTCCACAAACTTGCACCCGTAAACATACTTTGTATAAGTCACTTTTTCCTTACGTAGGATTTGAAAGTTTACTACAATTGGTGTGTCTAACCAGTTTGTAAAAATGGTGTATTCCTTACTCAAATCTAACTCCTTGTCACAAACAAAGCCCATTCCACCACAACTCAAATCTTGCATACAGATATCTGCTGAGACTTCTTCATCATCTTCCACATAAAAAATTCTCGTATGAAATTCAATCTCTACCCTTATGTCGTTATGCAGTAGTGGTGCTAAATTTCTTATTTCAGCCAAATCCAATTTCCCATAGGCAATCCCAGAAATTTGTGCATCAAAAATTTGACTATATCTATCCTCCACTTGAAAAACTATTTTATCGCCTATTTTATAACAACTCAAAGTTTCTTCTTTAAACGGAATAAGAAAAGAAACCTCATTGCCCATAAAACTCAAATCGGCATAGTCGATAAAAGTTCCATTTTCTTCTAACAACAAGCACTTAACAGCCAAACCGCACTCCTCCAAACAATTTTAAAGTTCTATCATAACTATTTATTTCTCCTGCGCAGAGTCCACATTTTTCGTAGGCTTTGAGGGCGAAAAATTAAGAAAATATACGTATATATCAACAATTGCCTTATATAATTCTTCGGGAATTTCTGCTCCTAGTTCAAGTCTAGATAGTATCGTTGCCAAAGAAGAATCTTCGTACACAGGAATGTTATTATCAGATGCAACCTCTATCAATTTTTCAGCCATGTGCCCCATGCCTGATGCAACAATAATCGGTGCAACCTGATCCGCATCATATTTTAAAGCGACAGCCTTTTTTCCCAAGTTTTCTTTATATTTTGACATTAACCGTATTTTTCCTCTCGTAAATTTTGGGAAAAACATCAGATATGCTTATTGGTACTTTGCTTTTATCAACAGAAATAGAACCAACGGAAAGCCCGTTTCGTCCTAAAATATCTGTTATTCCCGCTTTAATACCCTTTTCAATGGCAAGTATTTTTTCGGGACAAAAAAGCTGCATATCTACCTTCCCTTTTTTATGCATCAAAATCAAATCAAAAAAACCAACATCTTTTATATCAAATTTTATGAGTAACTTTGTTTTTCTTTCGTCTGCTCCTTCCGCCCCATCTCCATCATCAGGATCAATCCAGAGCTCAGAAAACATCAACTTTCCATCCAAATTTAGCGGAAGCATGATATGTAGCAATGGCACATACACACTCTCGTTTAACAACATAGAGGATAAAATCCCTTTAAAAGCATCAATATTTTCATATCCAGCTTCGCCACGAATACCTCTTTCTAAAATATTAATTAGTCTGTTATTAAATTCGTTGCCGGCAAAATCGTCTGAAAATTTTTGCATTAAAACGTCCGCAAATTTTTCAGCACTGATATTGCCTAATTTATCTTTTATTATATTATAATTCATAATTTCCTGAAATGCATCAACAAATCCATTTTTATTTCCATTTTCGTATCTAGCGATATTAAATGTAAGAGACGAGATCAGATCTCTTACTCGCCCAAAATCATTTGTAGTTTTAATGTAGTTTGATAAGTAGGGAATAACTTCCTTTTTTAATAGTTCTAAATTTTTTGACACATCGCCAAGTTTCGCATTCTCATCAAGCTTGTTTACAATTTCTAACAATTGTTCTGCATAGCTTTTTGGCATATTTTTTAGCATATTCGAAAGATCAATAAAAATATTATTTAACACGTGTGTGTTTGCAGTAAAATCGTTATATTTTTTTAATAAATCCAAAATTCTCCCATTCAAATCAACAGAATTTGATTCCGAAAGTGCACTACGTAAAAAATCAAAGAAAGCACCCGAAAATTTTGTAGCATCTGCCATCTGGCTCTTAAAAAGACCTTGCAAATCTCCCTCTGAAAGCTTTATCATCTCTAAAAACTGGGATATCTCTTGGGCAAAGTTCTCGTTAATTCCAGAATTAACCAAATTCCCCATACTCACAAACATCAAATCAGACATAAGTTGTGTCGTAGATGGAGACTGTTTTAATACTTTTAAAAATCCATCATAATTAGAATTTTGATATTGATAATCTGTATTTGTAGACTTACCATCTGCCCTTGTAACCTTATTCAAATCCGTGATATTATTAAGGTTTTGGTCGTTTGGAGAGATGGGATTTGTCCTCGAAGTATTCTCATATCCAGGTACGGGAGTGGTAACTTTTAAAATATTTGACATTTTTTCACTTCCTTTTAAAAAAATCTTTTTATTTTTATCTTTTTGTCGATTAGATTATATAGTATAATGAATAGTAGAATTTATTTTTTAAAGGCGGTGCTCATAAATGCATAACGGTATGGACAGTATGATTGATATGTATCTTTTCGAAACAACTTCTTTGCTTGAACAACTAGAAAATATAATGCTTGAAGCCGAAAAAGCAAAAGCGTTTTCATCCGAAGATATTGACGAAATCTTTCGTATCATGCATACAATCAAAGGTTCCTCTGCAATGATGGAATTTGACTCTATCTCTAAAATAGCCCATAGAGTCGAAGACCTATTTTTCATATTTAGACAAAACAACACAACAAATTCATTTTCCGAGGACATGCGCAAAAATCTTTTTAACCTCATTCTCAAGGCAAATGACTTTATGTCTACCGAGGTTGGAAAGATTGAAGCAAACGAACCACTTACAAATAACATCGACAATTTTGTAATTGATATTAATACTCTCATCGAAAAATTGAATGCTGCAACTTCAGACACAACAGCCCCTACACAATCCACAGCGACAGATGCCCTACACAACGTACCACAAAATGAGGTCCTTGTGCAATCCATTCCTTCAACAACTGCACCTTATATTGTGAAAATTCTTTTTGAAGATGGCTGTGGCATGGAACATTTAAGAGCTTTTATGGTAAAAACTGCCATAGATGAAGTCCTGACAAGTCCTTTCACCTTCTATCCTGCAGACGTAGAAAATAATGCTGAAACTTCTAACTATATTATAGACAATGGATTTTTTGTTTTCCTTGATGACGAAACTGAAGTTGATTTGGCAGTGACTGCAATCAAAAATTGTATCAATATCGACTCTTTTGAAATTATTGTAAATCCTTCAGAAGAAATTGAGGCGATCAATGACTCTAAAACGAATTCTTCCACAAGTACCAAAGCAATCGCTACTGCAAAATCAGACGCCCCTACAGAAGTATCACAAGATGCCTCTGCAAAAAACAATACTTCCACCAACCAACCCCAAGCAAAACAAAGCATCATTAGTGTAAATTTGTCCAAGCTCGACAACCTAATGGCCATCGTTGGTGAAATTGTAATCACCCAATCTATGGTAACATCATCTCCAGATTTAAAAGGCCTTAAATTGGATAACTTTACAAAATCAGCAAGACAATTAAGAAAATTAACCGACGAATTGCAAGATATTGCAATGTCTATGCGTATGGTTCCTATATCTGGTGTCTTTAATAAAATGAACCGTATCGTCCGTGATATGGGACAAAATTTAAATAAAGATGTACGTCTTTGTATCATTGGCGAAAACACAGAATTAGACAAAACCATTGTTGATAGCATCAATGATCCCCTTATCCATATTGTTAGAAACGCTATGGATCACGGTATTGAAGATATAGCAACAGATAGAACCAAACAAGGAAAGGATGCACAAGGCACCATTACCCTTGAAGCAAAGCACACAGGTAGCGATATCATCATCACCATTGCTGACGACGGTACAGGTGTTGACCCAGAAAAAGTATTGGCAAAAGCAAAGAAAAATGGCATTCTCACAAAAGCGGAAAGCGAATATTCAAAAAAAGAAATCCTTTCCCTTCTTCTTGCACCAGGCTTCTCAACCAACGAAGAAGTAACCGAATATTCCGGCCGTGGCGTAGGAATGGACGTAGTAAAACAAAATATCGAAAAAGTTGGCGGCACGGTATTGATTGACAGCGAGCTTGGTCAAGGTACTTGTATCACTCTTAGAATCCCTTTAACCTTAGCGATTGTAGATGGTATGGAGATTGCCGTAGGTAATTCTACATTTACGATGCCAATTGCAAATATCAAACAGTCCTTTAAGTGCTCTCGTGAAGAAGTCATTCTTGACTCCTTAGGAAACGAAATTGTTGAACGAATGGGCAACTATTATTCCGTGATCCGCCTGCATAGCCTGTATAATATCGAAACAGATATTACTGAAATCGAAGATGGTATTTTGGTCTGGATCGAAACCGGCGACAAGTCCTACTGTCTCTTTATTGATAGCTTTATTGGTGAGCAACACGTTGTTGTAAAACCTTTGCCTTCCTATCTAAATAGTTTTAATATCAAAAACTCAGGGGTTGCAGGGTGTACCATTTTAGGCGATGGTAATATTAGCATTATTTTGGATGCACTTAGCCTTCATACAGCATTCATCAATTCGTTATAAGGAGGACTATAAAATGACTACAGACAACAATTTAAATGACGAAATATTAGGCGAAGATTTTTTGGTAAGCGAGGCAAATGAAAACCTAAATAAATACCTTACTTTTATCTCTGCCAACCTAACGTATGGTGTCCAAATTGAGCATGTGATTGAAATCCTAACAAACCCTGTGATCACCACCTTACCTATGGTTCCACACTATGTAACAGGAATTATCAACTTAAGAGGTCAAATTCTTCCTATTATTGATATTCGAGAAATTATGAACAAAGAGATTTGTTCAAATGCTTCTGCGCAATGCGTTATTATTTTAGAAATCAATTCTATATCTATTGGTATCTTAGTAGACACCGTTTTACAAGTAGTAAATCTAAATAAGGAAACAATAACACCTCCTTCTAAAAACCTTGCTTTTGTTAACGGCATGACAAACCTTAGCAATGACAGAGTTATGTTTTGTTTGGATTGTGAAGCGTTGCTTGAAAACAAATAAAGTGAGGACGGTACTCAAATGAATATTTTACAAGAAAAAGATTTTGTCCGCCTCTACACCTTTATACAAAAAAAATATGGTATCAATCTTTCTAAGAAAAAACAGTTGATCGAAGGTCGCCTAAGTTCAGCCATCATTACGATGGAATTTTCTGATTTTTCCGAATATGTTGATTTCATCTTAACCAAAGCAACAGAAAAAGACATCGAAGTGATGTTAAATAAACTCACCACAAACTATACCTATTTCATGAGAGAGCAAACGCATTTTGATTATTTCACAAATACAATTTTGCCGTCTCTTATAAAAAATAGAAAAGACAAAGTGTTAAGCATCTGGAGTGCAGGGTGTTCCACAGGCCAAGAGCCCTACACCCTCTCCATTCTAATCAAAGAATTTTTGGGCAAAGATGCACCTTTGTGGGATACTAGAGTTTTAGCCACAGATATCTCTCAAAATGTTTTATCCCAAGCGAAAAAAGGCATTTACCCAAAAGATTCGTTGAAGGACATGCCTCCTGAATGGATCAGTAAATATTTCAAACAAATTCCAAATACAGATCTTTATGAAGTAACACAGGAATTAAGATCAAACGTAATTTTTAAAACCTTTAACCTGATGACACCCATTAACTTTAAAATTCCTTTTGACGTCATTTTTTGTCGAAACGTGATGATCTACTTTGACCAACCTACAAAGGACGCATTGGTAAATAGATTTTATAACGCTACAAAACCCGGTGGTTATCTTGTTATTGGTCTTTCTGAAACAATTGCAAAAACGGAAACCGCTTATAAATTTGTTATGCCCGCTGTATTTCAAAAAAAATAAAAGCATATGAAAGAAAGGTAGCTTTTTATGGACAATAACATTAAGGTGTTCGTCATCGACGATTCGCTATTTTTCCGCAATCTCCTCTTGAAAGAGCTCCCAAAAACTAGCAACATCCAAGTTGTAGGCGATGCTAGAGCCCTTGAAGCGAGCGAAAAAATATCAACGCTAAAGCCCGATATTATTATTCTTTCTATTGAGTTGCCTATACAAAACGAAGCTGAATTTATAAAAAATCTACTTACTTTGCATCCAGTTCCTATTATACTAATATCAACTGCTCATGTTGATGACGCCGACGTATTGGCCAGCGGTGCATTGGTTTTTGCCAGAAAGCCCGATCTTGCAAAAGCAGATACCATTCCGCCTTTTATCCAAGAGCTTTCAGCAAAAATCACGACGGCCAGCCGTGTCAAGATATCGCCAAAAACTTCGGTTGCAGAAAAAAATGTTCCATTACAAACCGCAAAAGTATCTACATCTGCAAAAAAAACCATCATCGCCATTGGTGCATCCACAGGCGGAACCGAAGCAATTATCTCTGTTGTGAAAGATTTACCTCCAACTACGCCAGGTATTGTGGTTGTGCAGCATATGCCCTCAGGCTTTACCAAAATGTATGCCGAAAGACTAAACCGCATTTGTAAAATGGAAGTTCGCGAGGCTGTCAACGGCGACCTTGTAAAACCAGGGCTAATTCTTATTGCTCCGGGCAACTACCATATGCAACTTATCAAATCCGGAAGCGATTTCCTGGTGAAATGTTTTGACGCAGATAAGGTGAGTGGTCACCGTCCGTCGGTAGATGTATTGTTTCACTCAGTGGCAGAGATAGCGAAGAAAAATGCAGTTGGCATCATTCTAACCGGAATGGGAAAAGACGGTGCACAAGGGCTTTTACACATGCGAAGCCAAAATGCCTATACGATAGGTCAAAGCAAAGAATCTTGCGTTGTGTACGGGATGCCCATGGAAGCAAAAAACATTGGAGCGGTATGTATGGAGACCGCTTGTGAGAATATTCCCTTTGTTTTACAAAAGCATTTGACAACACTTTCTACCTAAAATAAAACATACCTTATTAAAACAAGGTATGTTTTATTTTTTTATTGCTTTAGTTCTTATTTTTCTTACCTTTTTGCCGATAATTATATAAGAACCTAATTATCTGAATAATAAGGAGACTTCATTATGAAAATTAATTTAAATAGCTATTTGAACCTACAAGCTACAACAAAAAGCAAAGACAAAGTGACGCAATCCACTACGCAGACTATTTCTGTACCTAGAAATATCAGCCGTGATGAAATCATTATCAGCTCAAAAATCGAAAATGCGGATCAAAGTGCTTTTATGAAAGAACTTAATAATACAATTTCTAAAGAAGTAACAACTCCTTGCACAGAAGAAAAAATTTCTGATTTGAAACAACAAATTGAAGTTGGAACATACCAGATTGATATCGACCAAATTGCAAAGAAAATGTTACTTGGATAATTTTAGAAAAGGATGAAAAAAATGACTACAATTTTAAATTTTAACGCACTGATTTTAAATTTAATAGAGCTTATGAAA
>JBKEAS010000087.1:0-3134 GCA_047972635.1 Anaerotignum sp. | reverse complement strand
GAGGGGAATTTAATTTTATACGCTAAAATTTTAAAAATTAAAATATTTTTATGTTTTATTAAGATTGGGTAATTATTTTTTGTGGTATAATGAAATAATCTAATTGCGTGTGCGTATTTTTCTAAGAAATCAATCAAGATTTACGACAAAACCACGTAGAAATATTTAAGTTAGTGAAATTGTTTTTTTAAATGGAAGAAAGTGCGTGCATATTAAGTTGAGGTGGAAGGGATTGTTTTTATGGATTTACAACCAAAAAAAATCATTCAGTATGCTAAAATGGGTTTTGTGGCTTTAAAGACTGGCAAGGGTGTCATTTCGCTTGTTCTTAAGCGTTTGCCCAAAAAGTATAAGCGTAAAAATACAAGATCAATCAAAGATAAAATACAGAAAGCACCAAAACAGCTTGGAAATGCCTTTTTTTCTACCGAAAAAGAGGTAAAAAGACAGTTGAAGATGGGGCGAAGTGCATTTGTTATTACCAATTGCGTGATGTATCATATTTCAAGGAGGACATAAAAATGGATGAACAGGCAAAGAATAAACAGAACTTGGACGAAACTGCTGTGGGTAAAGAAGCGGATTTTGTAGAAAACACTGTGGACAACGAAGAAAATGCTGTGGAAGGTTTGGGAACAAAAAACGAAGAAGTTCAAAGTGAAGTTGAAAATGTGGAAAATGCTGTAGATATGTCACAAGAAGATGTGGAAGAAACTGTGGATAATGGGGATAGCTTTAGCCCACCTGTGGAAATTGATGAAAAGGCAAAAAACAAAGGCGGTATTTGGTGGAAGATAATATTAGGGATAGTCCTTTTTGGGGGATTATTGGCTTATTGCGCATATTATACAAAAAATACGTCAAATGTTGATATTGCAATTACATATGCCAAAGACAACGCACTCTATGTTTATGATTTGGAGAATACGCCTTATATGGTAAAAGAGACAATTAGCAATGGTGGCACATACAACTACTATTACACTGCGTGGGGTGCTGACGTTTCTAAGAATAATAAAGAATTATATTTTTTATCCGACATTGATAAAAATGGTGTGGGTACTTTGTCATATAAAAACATAAAAGACATAGGCGCAGAGGTTCGTGTGGTTGCCGAAGGCGTAGTCTACTATCTTAGTAGTGCTGATGGAGAAGAATGTGCTTATTTAGTAGAAAACGGCGACAAAATGGATTTGTACGTTTATTATAAAGGCGAAAGCAGACTGATTGCTGAGGACATTTCGCAACAAAATGGCGCATATGAAATAAGCAGTGACGGCAACTATGTTTTGTATAATAAAAGCAACGGGAATGAGAATGCTCTATATGCCAGTGCAGTAAAAACAGCGGAAGTTCCTATTTTGTTGTCTGAAACGGTTGCTTTAAACTTTATTGCAGAAAAAACAAGTATTGCTTATTACTTGGAAGTGGTAGACGATACATACCTACTTTATGAATATACGTTTGGCAAAGAAGCGAAGTTGGTTGACGAACAGGTTACTTATGTTGAGCCGATGCCAAATGGTCGTGACATTTTATATTGTGCAATGAGAACGGAAGATGATTCTTTGTCGCAGTTGATTGAAGATGACGTGACAGACCTTTCTCAATATGATGCAGCTCGTCAAAAAGAGATTGAAGATATTAGAAGCAGAATGACGGAAGAAGAAGGTATGGACCCGATTTTCCAAGATAGCTATATTTTATCTCCAGCAGGACAGAAAAAGGTGTATGATAACGTGATTTCTGTGGCATCGGTTGAAGGTGAAAATGGGTTTGTTGCCGGATATTGCATGGAAGCGCCGGCGCCTTCTAAGTTGTCCGAAATAAAATCGTTTGAAGATGCAATGTTTGGCTATTATGCAAGTTTGATGTATGGTGAAAAGCAAGTTTTTGTGGCAGATGCAACAGGTGCTGCGTCTATATTACAAGGAACAAGCGTAACACCTACTTCTGTTCGGGTTTCTGCGGATGGCTCTAAGGTTGCTTACCTAACAGTGGATGAAACAACGGGCGAGAGTGTACTTATGGTAGAAGACTTTGATGGCACAGGTGAAGCGGTTAAAGTACAAACAAATGTAGAGCAGATGCAATTTTTAGGAGAAAGTACGGATTTGGTGTACTACTATAATTACCAAAATGGTACGGGTACGATAGGCTGTTACAAAGACGGTGCGGGTGCAGATATACAGGAAAATGCGGTGGGTCTTTATTTTGCAGACGATAGAGCGGAAGTTTACTTCTTAGCAGACCCTGATATGATTATAGGCAACGGTACTTTGATGAAGTTTGATGGAGATATGAAACAAGAAATTGGACAAGATGTATTTAGCTTTCACTATAAAGAAAACGGGACATTGACTTACTTTAAGGACTATAAAGTATTAAAAGGTATTTTTGATCTGTATTACTATAATTCAGAGGTGACAACCCTTGTTGATTCTGATGTGACGGCGGTTTATATGTATTGAAAATGAGGTTGAAGGCATGAGAAAAATTTGGGAAACCTTTTCGGCAGAAGAAACAGAGGCGATTGGCGAAAAAATGGGGCAAGAGGCTATGCCGGGGCAGGTATATTCTTTGGAGGCAGACCTTGGTTGTGGCAAGACTGTTTTCGCCAAGGGGTTTGCCAGAGGCTTGGGGATTACGGAGCATATCACAAGTCCTACATTTACCATTATAAATGAATATAGGGGGAAAATTCCCCTATATCATTTTGATGTTTATCGTATTTCTTGTGAAGAAGAAATGGATGATACAGGATACGAAGATTGTTTTTATGGAGAGGGAGTTTCTCTGGTGGAGTGGGCAAGCTTAATTCCTAACTTGATCCCCAAATCGGCGATACATATTGAGATAGAAAAAGATTTTGAAAAGGGCGATGATTACCGCCGTATTACGGTTTGCAAAGAGGGGGATATATGAAAATATTGGCGATTGACACAACGGGACAAACTGCCAGTGCAGCGATTACAAGCGATGATAAATTGGTTGCAGAATTTACTCTAAACTATAAATTGACCCACAGTCAGACAATCATGCCTATGATTGCTAAGATTTGTGAAGAATCTGAAACAAAGTTAAGCGAAATTGATTATATTGCTTGTGCCAGTGGCCCGGGATCCTTTACAGGG
>JBKEAS010000334.1:0-4428 GCA_047972635.1 Anaerotignum sp. | reverse complement strand
CGATTTTCATCATGCAATCCTCCATTTTAGGTACGATAGTCGCCGTTAATTTTCACATAATCATATGTTAAGTCACAACCCCAAGCCGTTGCTGTAGCATTGCCTTGGCAAAGCTCTACTTGTACGTGTACTTCTTCTTCTAAAAGCACAGCCTTTGCCAATGCTTCGTCAAAGGCAACACCAGCACCATGTTCACAAACGTGGATACTGCCTTTTTTGGAGGAAATATCAACAGAAATTGTATCTACATTAAAGTCACCTTCCGTATAGCCGATGGCACAAAGGATACGTCCCCAGTTTGCGTCTGCACCAAAAAGAGCAGATTTTACAAGGCTTGATGTGATGATAGATTTTGCAATGGCTTTTGCTAAGGGGATAGAGGGTGCACTGCTTACTGTGCATTCCAAAAGTTTTGTTGCACCTTCGCCGTCACCTGCGATTTGTTTTGCCATAGAGGTGCAAATTTCTTTTACCACTGCCACAAAGGAGTCGAAGGCAACACCTTCCTTGTCGATGATTGCATTTTCTGCCATGCCGTTTGCCATAATCGAAACCATGTCGTTTGTGGAAGTGTCGCCATCAACACTAACCATGTTGAAGGTATCATCCACTGCGAGTTTTAAGGCTTTTTGTAGCATGGGTGTTGTTATGGCTGCATCTGTGGTTAAAAATCCAAGCATGGTTGCCATGTTTGGGTGGATCATGCCACTGCCTTTTGCCATTGCTCCAATGGTCACTGTTTTGCCATCAATTTCGATGGTATAGGCTTCTTCTTTTGCCTTTGTGTCGGTGGTCATGATTGCCTCTGCTGCAAAAAATCCACCATCTTGGCTTAGTTGTGGCGCAAGCTCCTTGATGCCTTTTTCGATGGGTGCTAGGGGCAAAATAGCACCAATGACACCGGTTGAGGCAATGATTATATCTTTTGGATCAAGGCCTAGTGCATCGGCTGCCATTTGGCACATTGCCTCTGCTTTTTCCACACCGTCGGCGTTACAGGTGTTGGCATTACCGCTATTGCAAATCATCGCTTGAGCCATACCGTTTTGGATATTTTTTCTTGTTACAGTGATGGGAGCACCATAGACCTTGTTTTGTGTGTAAACAGCAGCGGCTGTGCAGGGTGTTTGGCTATAAATCATGGACAAGTCTTTTTTGTTTGAATTTGCACGGATGCCACAATGAAGGCCACCTGCAAGAAAGCCTTTTGGAGCAGTAATTCCTCCGGTTGTTTTTGGCATAAAAAATTCCTCCTCTATAATAATCCTTTGGTTTCGTTTAGACCAAGGGCAATATTCATATTTTGCACAGCTGCACCGGAAGCACCTTTTCCGAGGTTGTCAAAGACGCAAACGAGTGTCATTCGTTCGTCGTTTCCTTCCACGTAAAGTGTTAAGGCATTGCTGTTTTGTATTTTGTTTGAGGCTAAAAATGCGGTTTCTTCTTCTAAAACTTCTATAAAAATGGAGTCCTTATAGAAATCTTTTAGTAAGGTTACAAGTTCTGCCTTTGTTACCTTTTTTGAAAAAAGGTTTTGATGAAGCGGGATACAGGTTTGCATACCACGGTAAAAATCACAAACAATAGGCATAAACACAGGAGCATTAGAAATGCCGGTGACATGTTGCATTTCGGGTAAGTGTTTATGCATTTGGCCTAAGGCGTATTGCCTGGGGCTATCTAGGGATGTGTGCCTGTTGGAATGTGTTTCATATTCTTCAATCATGCTCTTTCCGCCACCGCTATAGCCCGTTATGCTGTGGGCACTAAAGGGATATGTAGGGCTTACAATTCCAAGGTGTATCAGCGGGTATATGGCTGTGATAAATCCTGTTGCGTGGCAACCGGGATTTGCAATCCTCTTAGAGGAAGCAATTGCTTTTTTGTGTTCTTTGGAAAGCTCGGGTAATCCGTAAGTCCAAAGGGGATGGGTTCTATGCGCCGTACTGGCATCAATGATGCGAGTGTTTGGGTTTTCAACCATTTTTACGGCTTCTATTGCTGCCTCGTCTGGTAGACAAAGAAATACAACATCGGCAAGGTTCATGAGCCTTTTTCTCTCAGCATCGTTTTTTCTGAGGGAATCGTCAATTAACAAAAGCTCTATATCTGGGTGATGTTCAAGACGTTCACGCAGTTGTAAGCCTGTCGTGCCGGCTTGGCCATCTATGTAAACTTTGTATTTCATAGTAAGTCCCCTTTTCCAATTGATATTTTTAATTATTATATACCTTCTGGCTATAAAGTTCAATATAAAAATGCATAATTATACAATATATTCGGAATGGACCCAGATGTGTATTGATTTTATATTAGCAAAAGATAAATTGCATAAATTTATGAACAAAAAATGAAAAGTTTTATAGCAAATAGTAATATGTATGTTTTTTTGATAATAATCCATTGGAAGGTGAGGCGAAAAAACGAATGGATTGCTTGAATAATATACGAATAATTTTTTGAAAATTCAGAAAACACTGATTATGAATTGGTGAATAATATGCAATTAGTTGTATATATTCAGTATAAACTACGATTAGATTTCAAAACAGCATGAATATTGAAACCAATCTGTGAATAAGAAACATAGAGAAAATTGAGATAAGTAATGAAAGAATGGTGTATTTGTTTGATTTCGAAATTTTGTTATGGTATGATGTGAACAAAAAGGGGGTAATAAAATGACATATGAAGAAGTGTTGAAAAATGCAAGAGAAAGCATCGGGGATAAATGTTTTGCCTGTCCTGTTTGTAACGGCAAAGCTTGTGGGAACAAAATTCCAGGGCCTGGCGCAAAGGGTGTTGGCAATACAGCAGTTGCCAATTTTGAGGCTTGGAATAAGATTTATCTGAATATGGATACCATATGTGAAAATAAACCCGTAGACACATCTATTCGTTTGTTTGGTCAAACATTTGCATATCCATTTTTTGCAGGGCCTGTAGGGGCTGTGCAATTACATTATGGCGACAAATTTGACGATGTAACGTATAATGATATTTTGGTGCCGGCGTGCAAGGACTGTGGCATTGCGGCATTTACCGGAGACGGGGTAAACCCCGAAGTGATGAAAGGTGCAACCAAAGCCATCAAAGAGGCACATGGACTAGGCATTCCTACCATCAAACCATGGAATAAGGAAACGATTGAAGAAAAAATGGGACAAGTAGCAGCAAGCGGTGCCTTTGCAGTTGCGATGGACATAGATGCAGCGGGGCTACCGTTTTTAAAAAATCTCACACCGCCGGCAGGCAGTAAAACTGTGGCTGAGTTAAAAGAAATTATTGGATTTTCGAGTGTTCCTTTTATTGTAAAAGGGATTATGAGTGTAAAAGGTGCCCTAAAGGCAAAGGAAGCGGGTGCAGCGGCGATTGTTGTTTCAAACCATGGCGGACGTGTGCTTGATGGTTGTGGGGCAACGGCTGATGTTTTGGAAGAAATCGTAAAAGCGGTCGATGGAAGTATGAAAGTATTTGTAGATGGTGGGATACGCACAGGCGGAGATGTACTCAAAGCACTTGCTATGGGGGCGGATGCTATCATTATTGCGCGGCCTTTTGTGACTGCGCTTTACGGTGGCGGGGCAGAAGGCATTGAAGCGTATGTAAATAAAATTGGCGAGGAGTTACGCGATGCCATGGCTATGTGCGGTGCGAGCAGTATTGCAGACATTACAAGGGACATGGTCAGGAGATAAAGGTCAAGAGAAAGGTCAAGAGAAAGGTCAAGATCAAGACCTTGAGGGCGTTGCCCTCAAACACCCACAAGGGTTATCACCCTTGACCCACTAATTTACGGCAGACATATGTCTGCCCTTAATTTTATGCTTGAATAGATATTTTACAATTCCCTATCGAAAACGTAGTGTTCGAAAATATAGGGTTAAGGGCAAAGCCCTTATAGGGTTTTAGGGACGACGTCCCTAATGTCTCACTCCCTTGACCTTTCCCTTGACCTTGCCTTAAAATTCAGCATTTTTCACTGTTCTGGGGTAAGGGATTACGTCACGGATGTTGCCCATACCTGTCAAATACATTACTGCTCGTTCAAACCCTAAGCCAAAGCCTGCGTGCATGGTGCCACCGTATTTTCTAAGGTCAAGATACCACCAGTAATCCTCTTTGTTAAGCCCGAGTTCGTCCATACGTTTTTCCAGTAAATCAAGACGTTCTTCTCTTTGGCTGCCGCAGATGATTTCGCCAACACCGGGAACCAAAAGATCCATCGCCGCAACGGTTTTGTTGTCCTAGTTCATACGCATGTAGAATGCTTTGATATCCTTGGGATAATTTGTGACAAAATCAGACTTTTTGTAAATTTCTTCTGTAAGATAACGCTCATGCTCAGTTTGTAAGTCGATACCCCATGCAACAGGGAACTCAAATTCGTGGCCGCATTTGATCAATAAATCAACTGCCTCGGTGTAG
>JBKEAS010000042.1:0-6250 GCA_047972635.1 Anaerotignum sp. | reverse complement strand
TGCGTTACATCTTCTCCGATTTCGCCATTTCCACGGGTAATCGCCTGCACCAATTCTCCATTTTTATAAGACAACACAATCGTCAATCCATCTAATTTCCACGAAAGAATACCCTGCTTTTCGCCCAAAAAATCCTTTAACTTTGCTATTTCTTTTGTTTTGTCTAAAGAAAGTATAGGGCTTTCATGCTTTACTTTTTTTAAGTTGCTTAAAACAGTATATCCAACCTTTTGCGTTGGGCTATTTGCAAATATCATTCCGCTTTCTTTTTCTAAACTTACCAATTCATCATACAAATGGTCGTATTCCTGATTGGACATGATTTCCAAATCTTTTTGATAGTATACCCAAGCCGCATCGTTCAAAATAGAAATCAATTCTTTTATTCGCTTCACCACCAAGCCTCAACTCCTAATCTTTACTCACTTACTTTTATGAGTTTTGATAATTTCGCCATAAATTTCTTTGTACCTTTTTCCCCAAAGCTAACCTCAACTTCAAAATCTGCTCCACCATTTTGAATGGATTTTACAACACCAATGCCATACTTTGGTGCTCGTACTTTATCGCCTTCTTTATAATCTAAAACAAAATCTTTTGGTGCTGGCATTTGCTTTGTTCCAAGGGAAGATGCCATAGAGCCATTGGCTCTTTCCCTTCCACGTATCCCAACATTTGGCTGTTTTAAAGTTGTGATCGGTGCAAGCTTCATATTATCTCTCATTGCATATTTCTTCGCCATATCAGAAACCTCACGTGTTGGCATATCTACCAAATCGTGTGGGATTTCTTTTAGGAAGCGAGAAGGTGGATTGTACTGTGTAATACCATGTTGCATACGTGTTTTTGCGTGTGTCAAAAAAAGTTCTTCCCTTGCACGTGTAATGCCTACATAACAAAGACGTCTTTCTTCTTCAATATCTTTTTCTCCACCATACATCACAGCACGAAAACTTGGGAACATCCCTTCTTCCATACCAATCATATGCACATAAGGAAATTCTAGACCTTTTGCACTGTGTAATGTCATCAGCACAACTTTGTCGTCTCCCGCTTCATAGCTATCAATATCGGCAACCAAAGCAATTTCTTCCAAAAATCCTGCCAAATCACCTTCTGGGTTAGTCTTATCGTATTCTACTGCTTTATTCACAAACTCATCAATGTTTTGAATACGAGAAAGTGCTTCTTCTGTCCCTTCTGTCATCAAAGATTGAAAGTATCCTGAACGCTTTACAACTGCGTCAATCAACTCTGCCGCAGAAAGTGTGGCTGCTTCGTTTTGCAATCCCATAATGATTTCATAAAAATCTCGAAATTTAGAAGCTCTTGTTTTTAATTCGGTGATTTCATCTAGTCTGCTTAACGCATCAAACAATGTCAAATTATTTTCTTCCGCAAACGCTACCAACCTATCAATGGAAGTTTCTCCGATACCCCTTCTTGGAACATTTATAATTCTACGCAGAGCAATTGTATCAGCAGGGTTTGAGAGGACTTTTAAATAAGAAAGAACATCGCTGATTTCTTTTCGTTCATAAAATCTTACACCACCAAATAAACGATATGGGATATTTTTTTTAACAAATTGATCCTCTACCGCCCTAGATTGTGCATTTGTGCGATACAGCACAGCCACATCACTATAACTTCTTCCTTCATTTACGATTTCTTGTGTTCTTTCCGCCACAAAACGTGCTTCGTCATACTCGTTTTCAGCTTTATAAATATGTAAAATGCTTCCGCTATCATTTTCTGTCCAGAGGGATTTATCTTTTCTGGTTTGGTTATTATGAATAACAGAATTGGCCGCTTCTAAAATTTTCTTTGTAGAACGGTAATTCTGCTCTAATTTGATAACGACAGTATCGGCAAAATCCTTTTCAAACTCTAAAATATTTCGAATATTTGCTCCTCGCCAACCATAAATACTCTGGTCATCATCGCCAACAACGCAAAGATTTTTATATTTCATTGCTAACATATAAACCAATTCATACTGTGACGTATTTGTATCTTGATATTCGTCCACCATAATATATTGAAATCTATCTTGATATTTTTCTAAAACGTCAGGATGATTACGGAACAAAATAACTGTTTTATAAATCAAATCATCAAAATCAAGAGCATTGTTTTCTTTTAATCGTTTTTGATATGCACGATAAACCTTGGCAATACGGCTTGCTTTTAAATCACTAGGGTCAGACGTTTTTATATAATCTTCCCAGGAAACCATTTCTTCTTTTAAACTGCTGATAATTGACATTGCGCCTTTTACTGAAAAAGATTTATCCGTTGTGCTATAGTCTAACTGCTTGAAAACTTCACGCATGAGCTTTTCTTGATCATTTGCATCATATATGGAAAACTGTCCTTCATAATCCAAATGATGAATTTCACGGCGCAAAATACGGACACAAGTCGCGTGAAATGTACTAATCCAAATGTCCTGTGCCGCCTCCTCCACCAATTTGTATACTCTTTCTTTCATTTCTTTTGCGGCTTTATTCGTAAAAGTAATGGCAAGGATATTCCAAGGCTTTACCCCTGTTTCCAATAAATGTGCAATTCTAACTGTGAGCGCTCCTGTTTTTCCGCTACCCGCGCCTGCTAAAACTAAAACCGGTCCTTCTTTTTGTAAAACAGCCTTTTGCTGCATTTCGTTTAATTGATCAAACCCTATCATAATAAAATCCTCCTGTTTTGTTTCCAAATTCTCACTATATAAAAATCGACAATCATCACTTTTTTAAATAATTCACAACATAAAACCAAACGAAACATTGCAATTTCTTTTACGGCAAAGGATGTATACGCCAAAGTGCAGTAAAATCGGCAAGAAAGGCTGATACCAACGAAAGCCTTCTGCCACGCTAATAATCAGCCCTTACACTTTTTTATTTATAGCACCTATTTTCATTATCCTTCAGATACTGCTTTTTGTCTATCAATTGCCAATCTATATCCATCTGTTCCATAATTCAAGCAACGATTTACTCTGCTAATCGTCGCAGTAGAAGCACCTGTTTTTTCTGCAATCTCGACATAAGTACATTTTGCATCCAGCATAGAGGCAACTTCCATTCGTTGGGCAATGGCTTGAATTTCATTGATCGTACAAAGATCCTCAAAAAGTAGATAACATTCTTCAACTGTATTCATGCTCAGAATACATTGAAAAAGCTTGTCCGTAAGTTCTGTCTTAATTTTTTTATTCATTCCCAACGTCACTCCATTCGAACTAAAATCTCTCTATATATGTTACCATACTAACGTATTGACGTAAAGGTTTTTCCCCCCATCTATCAACCTTTATTACGTTTTAATGTATGCAACAATTCTTGGATATTTGTATTTAGCACAAGGTCTTTTGGAAATCCAATTCTCTCCATCACTTGTTCCACATAAAAAACATCGCCAATGGCTGTGCAAAAATGTGCGTCACTCCCCACAATGACAGGGACGTCTTCTTTCATTGACATTTTCAATATATATTCAATACTTTCTTCGCTTCCTTCACGAAAACCACCTTGCACCAAAGAAGCATTATTTATCTCTAATAAAGTTCCGGTTCTTTTTGCCACCCGAAAAACTTCCCGAAAGTCCATAGGATATCTCGGGTCTCCGGGATGTCCTAAAATATCTACCATCGGATTTTCCATAGCACAAATACAGGCACTCGTGTTTTCTTTTTTTGTGCCAGGTTTGATACAGGGCGTGTGTAAGCTTGCAATGGAAATATCTAATTTGGATAATATAGCTTCCTCCAAATCTAGTTTCCCCTCATAATCTAAGATATTGAGCTCCACACCCTTTAATATACGAATACCAAACAATTCCTTTGGGATGATATGCATATTTACAAAAAATGCGTGCGATGTGGTGTTTGGCATTGCAGGGGCATGATCTGTAAGTGCTAACAATTGCAATCCTTTATCCGCCGCCGCTTTTGCATTTTCCATAATTGTGCTATACGCATGTCCACTGTGCACACTATGGGTATGCGTATCTGCTAAAATTTTCATAGCTTGCCCTTTCTATTTTACCATGATACCTTAGAAACCCGTACCTTTTAAAAACTAGTTTCACCAATATTTTCAATCTCAAACGAAACATGTTATAACACAAATACAAAACCAACTTCATTCTATAATCATGAAATTATAACCTTCATTTTAAACTATTATCGCTTTCTATAGTATAGCATAGCTTCAGTTGAAAAGCAAAAAGACTCAGCAACACAACCAAGTCTTTTTATAAGATCGTACCCCATCATAAAATTCAATTGAAGCAAGGCACGTTACATATGTTCGCCTTCAAATTTTTTTCTTACATTCTGATCAATCTTTATAGATTGGATATTTATCTGTTAAGGCTCTAACCCTCTTAGTTGCCTCTTCCTTTGTCGCTTCATAATCTTTTAAAACCATCGCCATAACAACTGCAATTTCCTTCATATCTTCTTCTACCATTCCTCTTGAAGTAATGGCAGGAGTTCCAACACGAATACCGCTTGTTACAAAAGGAGACTGTGGATCATTTGGAATGGTATTTTTATTTACAGTAATGCCAACCTCATCCAAAATTTTTTCTGCTTCCTTACCTGTAATGTCTAATGCTCGTAAATCAACCAACATCAAATGGTTATCTGTGCCACCAGAAACAATATCCACGCCATTCTCTTTCAAACTTTCAGCTAACACCTTTGCATTTCTTACAACTTGAACCATATATTCCTTGTATGCCGGCTCTAACGCTTCTTTAAAGCATACGGCCTTAGAAGCAATGGTGTGCATCAAAGGACCACCTTGAATACCAGGAAAAATCGCTTTGTCAATTTTTTGGGCATATTCCGCCTTACACATAATCATACCACCACGAGGGCCGCGCAATGTTTTATGTGTTGTGGTTGTAACGAAATCAGCATAAGGAACAGGAGATGGATGTAATCCAGTTGCAATCAAGCCTGCAATATGGGCAATGTCAACCATAAAATATGCACCAATTTCTTTTGCAACCTTACCCATAAATTCAAAATCAATCGTCCTTGCATAAGCACTTGCACCTGCAACAATCATTTTGGGCTTTATCTCTAAAGCCTTATTGCGAAATGCTTCGTAATCAAGAAAACCATTATCATCAACACCATAAGCAACAAAATTGAAATATTTTCCAGAAAGGTTTACCGGACTACCATGTGTCAAATGACCGCCATGATCCAAATTCATGCCCATAACAGTATCGCCATGATCCAACATAGCAAAATATACGGCCTGATTTGCCTGAGAGCCACTGTGGGGCTGCACATTGACATGGTCGCAACCAAAAATTTCTTTTGCTCTATCTCTAGCTAAATTTTCTACGATATCAACCTTTTCACAACCACCATAATAACGCTTAGCAGGATATCCTTCTGCATATTTGTTTGTTAGTGGTGTTCCCATTGCAAACATAACCGCCTTAGAAACAATATTTTCTGACGCTATTAATTCGATGTTATGTTGTTGACGCACAAGCTCTGCCTCTATCGCCTGCGTTACTTCTATGTCTACATTTTTAATTTCTTCAAAATTCAATCCCATCTATAATCCCCCTAATCATCATCCCTACCAAACAAGTAAATAAATGAACTATAACCACAGTATACCATGTTATTTTCAAAAAAACATTTAAAATGAAATAAAATTCCCAAAATTTCTATTTCTAAGACAGCCTGAGTTTTCTACAATTTATATCACAAAAAAACTTTATAAATTTCACCCTATTCCTAATCACCCATTGTTCTCCTCTACATACTATATAAAAGAACAACAAACAACTTAAAGGAGGCAGTCTTATGGGAGCTTTTGAATTAAAAAACCATACAGAACTAAATGTTAGAAACTGTGGTTGTGGCAACGGTACAAACAACAATGTTTGTATCATTGCACAAAAAATCTTCGATCAGTGCCGTATTCAGAAATGTTTAACATCCGATATGTTAGGACCAGCACGAGCAGCAAGAAACCCTATCCCTAGTTGCAACGATATGCTATGTGAGGGCGATATCATCGTTCCTCCATGTAATGCTACTGATGTAAGCATTCAAGATTTGGAACTTGAAAGAATTGATATCATTCGCAAAAAACCTAGTCCCCTACAAAAAGGTTGTTGGGATATTGAACTAAAGTATGTATTTGAATACACTTTAGAATTCCGCCGCGCAGATGGCAATGTCATCGGCTGTATCGAAGCTACAAATAGCTAT
>JBKEAS010000219.1:0-4828 GCA_047972635.1 Anaerotignum sp. | reverse complement strand
TTGCCACAAAAGGACGCTCAGGCACATTTACCGCATTCCCAAGAAACGCAATCTCTTTCTCCATCAAATAGCCAACTGCACTCTCTTTGACAAACTGGGTAACCCCAACCGTAGAACAATGCGCCCTATGACTTGTGCCAAAAGCATCATTTACAAATATATCTGCCAAAGAAGCCAATTCCTTGCTAAACGCTTCTTCATTTTTTGTTTCTTCTTTTCTGTAGCGTGTATTTTCTAATAATACCACGTCGCCATCTTTCATAGCCGCCACAGCCTTTTTTGCATTTTCGCCAACCACCATATCATCTTTTGCAAAAATAACTTCTTTGCCTAATAGCTCTGAAAGCCTCTTTGCAACAGGTGCCAAAGAAAGCTCCGGCTTTACCTCTCCCTTAGGTTTACCCATATGGGAACAAAGAATAACTTTCCCACCATTTTCTATTAATTTTTTAATTGTCTCAAGGGCTGCCTTAATTCTAACATCATCCGTAATAGCCCCATCTCGCAAAGGGACATTAAAATCACATCGAACCAACACTCGCCTGCCTTTTACTTGCAAATCATCAATCGTTTTTTTATTAAGCATAACTTTTTTGCTCCTTTCTCCTTAAGCATATAACACACTAAGATATCTAATATAATCTCCCAATATTCCTATTTTTACCCAAACCTTCTCTTTTGTTTTGGATTATTTTCTTTTCAACACTTTATAAAAAAATCCGTAACCCAACAATCCAAACGCACTATCTTTCTAAAATTTCAATCATTCTCAATGCAGCACCCTCGTCTGTCACAAACACACCTGCCGGTATGCTTTTGCTAACTGCAAAAATACTTTCTGCCTTTTTTTGTCCGCCCGCAACCACAATAATTTCGTTTATATTATCTATTTCATCAAAATCGATTGCGATTGAACGTGTTTTGTAAATAACTTCGCCACTCCTATTAAAATAATACCCACAAGCTTCTGCCACCGCTTCTTGCTCTTCTAAGTATTTTTTCACATCCGCATCCAACCTACGCTTTTGTGCCATTTCAATGGCATTCCCAACACCTAATAGCAAAATATTTGCCTTTTCCATCTCCTGTACCGTTTCGGAAATTTCAGGCTGCTTTTTCATTTCTTCCAGAGCCGCCTCACTCAAATTATCCGGTAGATGCAATAAACGATAATCCGCCTGTAACTTCTCAGCCAATTGAACTGCCAACGTGTCTGCTTGCAATTCCATCTTTCTGCCGATGCTACCTCTTGCCGGCACAATCAGCTTCGCCATCGGTTTAGCCATTTCAGGAGCAGCCATGACCAAATCAGCCATGGCTGTTCCACCCGTAATTGCAATGCAACTTTTCTCATTTGACTTTTCTAAAAGACGGCGCATAGCCAACTCACCCATTTCTTTGCGTGTATGTTCACTCGTATCTGCATCACCTTGTGCAATCAAAACACAACGCACACCCAAAGCCTTGGCTAATTTTTCCTCTAACACAGATAATCCTGTCATAATAGAGAAAATTTTATCTAGCCCGTCTAAAACTTCTATACCTTCATCGGTAACTACCATTCCTGTTTTAGAAACCTGTACTAATTTTTGCACACTAAATCGTTCAATTTCACTTCGTACTGTTCTTTCGGTCATGCCTAGTGCCAAAACAACCATCCTTCTGCCACAAGGCTGTAATAGACGAACCGTTTTTAGCACACGATATCTTTTAAGCATTTCTTCCGTCAAGTCAGGCGCTATTTTACGCACTAATTGTAATTTGTCATCCATATTCCACCTCCTTTTGGTCATATTTAGTCCCACTCGCACTCTTTTTGTCCCAACGAAAATAAAAAAAGGGGCGGACATAGTCGGTAGTAAGAACATACCGACTGCCTCCCCAACTTCATTATACCTGTTCTACTTTTACAGAAGAATCAACGTCCCTATCTGTGCAACAACAATCGTCATCACAACAGCACTCATCTTCTAAATTATCCCAATCGAAATCCCAGTCCTCATCATACTCGTCATCCATTTTTGTTTTCAATACGTAAACAACACTTAATGCAGTTGCAGCCAAAACCACTGCAATAATACCCAATACAATAAACACTGTTTTTCTGTCATCACGTTCATTGTGTAAAACGATAATTTTATCTTTCAAATCTTCTAAACTTGGTTTCACTTCAAAATATTTTTTCATATACATTCTCCTTTAAATTTTATTTTCAGAAAATTTCTTTTTTAGAAATTCCTTATTCTTACGCATTTCACTATACTCATAATACGCTTTTTTCAAAATCTGACGTTCGTCATTAAACTTTAGCAGATGATAGGCCTCATGAAACTTGTAAAACCCCGCATCAGCAAAATATTCTTCACTCTGAGGCTTGCAAAAGAATGAATTTGCACTCATTAAATACCAATGCACTGTCTTATTTACGGTATCCTCATTGCCTTTAAAGGTATATTGAGTTTTACCTGCGTATTTAATAATTTCGCCAGTCGCACCAGATTCTTCCTTAACCTCACGCAAAGCAGTCTGCCTATAGGTTTCGCCTTCTTCTACTGTGCCCTTGGGCAACACCCATCCCATGTATCTGCCGTTTTGATTTTTATATAAGAGGAGAATTTTCCACTTATATATCACAACACCACCGCAGCTTACTGCATCAATCACTGCTTTACCTCCAAAATATCATGCTATTTTCTGCCAGTTTGCTCTACAAGTATTAGTATAACGCTTTTTATGGTTTATTTCAAGGGCTACAACAAAATCTTACCTTTTTTATTCTCTAAAAGGCGAAATGCGTATAAATTCTTTTATATGTCGTAACCCAGAAATCCATAACCAAATTTCCAAAATCCAAAATGGTAGCCAAAATATTTGCGACTTTTCCAATAAAAAATAATTATACAATGCGTGAACCAAATACGGCACAATAAAAGCAAGCGCTATATGCTTCCTCGTACCATAAAACTTGGCAAATCCCAAATAATAGCCCATCTGAACCCCAAACAATGCGTGCCCTGGTACTGAAAGCAAGGCTCTCGATAACGCCGTACCATATCCACCCATAACAGGGTGCGTAACATAAATCATATTTTCAATCCAAGCAAATCCTAAAGAAATAAAAACGCCATACACGATCCCATCAAGCGGTTCATTAAAATTTCCATTTTTCCAAATTAACAATACAAGAAAAACGTATTTGACTGCTTCTTCTACCCCAGCCGAACTAATAAAAGCTGTATAGACAGGTGTTTCTTCATGAGGAAATATTTTCTCCATTCCAATTCCTACCGCATAAATAACACAAGTAGTATACATCCCATACAAAAGTCCGACTAGAAGCATTTTCCATGGCTCCTTTTCATACTTATCTCTTACATAAATATAAAAAAGCCCTAAAAATACAGGTGCAGCAGCCAATTCTAACAACATGATATCCATCCTTTTTTCTTTTGACGTTTCTCATTTAGTCTTTCCCAAAATATCATATTTATCATGTTTCATATTAAATTAAAAACCACACCATTCTCTTATGGAAGAAAGAATGGCGTAGTTCATTATTCTATTTATTCTGTTTTGATTGCCGTCAAAGCACTTAGCTTCATCGCACGTTGTGCCGGCAAATATCCCGAAAGAATACCCACCACCGTCGCAAAGCCAACTGCACCGATATATAACCATAAAGGAATGGATGAAGTCATATCACTACCTTGCTGCATGGCAACAAAATTTAATAACTTTGATATCATAAAACTTATTCCTGCCCCGACAATACCACCTGCAAAACCAATAAATGCAGCCTCAGTAAGAAACAGAAGTTTGATATCCCTTAGTGATGCACCAATTACTTTCATGATACCAATTTCTCTTGTTCTTTCATAAATAGCCATAACCATGGTGTTTGTAATACCAATGGCAGCCACAATCAAAGAAATAGCACCAATTGCGCCCAAAACCATACGTAGCATTTTCGTCGTTTCTTTCATTGCCTCTAACTCATCCGTCAAGCTAGAAGCGTTGTATCCCATATCTTTGATTTGTTGCTGTACCATCTGCACATTTTTCATATCAGTCACTTTAACCAAAACTTGTTCATATTCTTTTGAAGTATTTTGGTTAGACAAATCATACATTTCCGCCTCCCATTCTTGCTGAGATTTTGAAATTTTCTCCAATTCGTCTATTGGCATAATTGCGCTCCAACCATTGGCTCCATCTGCCGGCATTGTGCCCACAACCTCAAATTTTGTTGCCTTGATTGACTTATCTGCATAGCTTGTGCCATAGTTCCAGTCATAGCTGAGCTCAATTTTCTCATCAATCAAAGATAATTCCGGTGGCTCAGCGTTCATCCTCATCTCCCAATTTAACCTAGGGTCATAAAACTCAACACCACCACCAAGCACAACTGCCCTCGAATCCTCCGCCGACAATGTACGTCCTTCCTCTACTTTATAACCCAGTGCTTCCATTGCTGCCGGTTCAATGCCAATAAAGCTAACATCTGCAATGTATTTCCCACAGCCGGCCAATAGATATAGCGTTTTCATCGGAGAAACAACCTCAACGCCTTCAATCTGACGAAATTCCTCCACCGCTGCTGCATCCAATTTAACCTGCTTTCCTTGATTTTTAGCATTGTCTCCAGACTCAGCGTCTACCATACCATACCTGCTATTGGGCGAATACACATTTACAACCTGCAAACTCCCCCAACTTTCTAGCTGACGTGCAAAGCTTTCATTCATACCAATACCAATAGAAACCATAACAACAATAGAAGCAGTACCAATCACTACACCAAGAACAGTTAAAAAAGTTCGAAGTTTTC
>JBKEAS010000212.1:0-2291 GCA_047972635.1 Anaerotignum sp. | reverse complement strand
GGGAGAGCCATAAGTCCAAAAGGAGGTGTAATGCACATGAATAAGTACGAATTAGCTATGGTTTTAAGTCCTGCACTGGACGAAGAAGGCAAAGTAGCAGAGGTAGCAAAAGTTCAGGCTACTTTGGAAAGATTTGGCGCGAAAATCGAGAAAGTTGACGATTGGGGTAAAAGAAAGCTTGCTTACGAAATTAAAAAAGTAAACGAAGGTTTCATTAGCTTCACAACATTCGAATCTCCCGCTGATGCTCCCGCAGAAATCGAATCTCGTATGCGTATTATGGAAAACGTACTACGTTATCTCATTATCCGTAAAGAGGCGTAAGTTAAAGGAGGTAATCCTATGAACAAAGTGATTCTTATGGGCCGCTTAACAAAAGAACCTGAGCTAAGATATTCTCAGGGAAGTGAGCCTTTGGCTGTTGCCAGATACACTTTAGCGGTCAATCGCCGCTTTAAACGCCAAGGCGAGCCCGATGCTGATTTTATCAATTGTGTTTCATTTGGTAAGTCAGGCGAATTCGCGGAAAAATACTTCAAAAAAGGTCAGATGGTTAGTGTTGTCGGTAGACTTCAGGTTCGTTCCTGGGACGACAACGAGGGGAAAAAGCGTTGGAGTACAGACGTTGTAGTAGAAGAACAGTTCTTTGCAGAAAGCAAAGCATCTTCTGAGTCCTATAAGGCTGATGCACCTGCTGCACCCAATAAACCCGCCCAAGATGATGGTTTTTATCCAATCGATGAAAGCCTCGAAGACGACGATCTGCCCTTCTAAAATCCAGTAAAGAAGGAGGACATAGACATGATTCAGAAAAGACGTGGCCGTAGAAAAAAACGCGTTTGCCAGTGCTGTGCTGATAAAATCACAACAGTTGATTATAAAGATGTAAATAAACTGAGAAGATATGTTTCTGAAAGAGGCAAAATCCTTCCCAGAAGAATTACAGGCAATTGTGCGAAGCACCAAAGAGCGTTGACACTTGCAATCAAAAGAGCAAGACACATTTCTTTGATGCCTTATTCTCAGGACTAAGCATATCAAAAAGACGGTTTTTACCGTCTTTTTTTTATGGCATGAAAACAAAGATATTTTTCCTTATAGAGAAGTTGAGGCGAAGGCTATTTACATAAAGAGTAAAAAATAATAAAATAAAAAGAGATAGCATAGCTGGCTTGCTAGAAAACACCCCAAAGAGGAGGCGATAGCTTGGAATTTTTATTGACTGTAGCAAACGAAGCCACAAAAGAGCTAACAGAGGAAAGGCTGCAAATTTTGCCTTGGTTTATCGGGTTTTTTGTGGCAATATTTTTATCAAATTTGATCATTGGAAAGATGCTAAGAAAAGATAAAGCAAAAGAAGAAGTTAAAGAAGATAAAGAAATATAATCGTATTGGTGATTTTAGGGAAAAGATGGAAGGGCTTCTGGCAAAAAATACAAAAGCTTATAAATGTGGTTGACAATCATTTCACATGAGGATATAATAAATTTGTAAATTGAATAAATGCAATTCTTCAGGGCAGGGTGCAATTCCCGATCGGCGGTAAAGTCCGCGAGCGTTTTTACGCAGGATTTGGTGAAATTCCAAAACCGACAGTATAGTCTGGATGAGAGAAGAATGGAAGAATGACATTATTTTATACGGCAAAGTCTCTTTTTTGTTGTGTTTTATGTTATCTTTATTTTTTGATTGTTTAGCCTGAAGATGTTCAGGCTTTTTCTTTTGCAATAAGAAAAGGTTTGTCGGCTATTTTTTTGTAAACGAATGAAAATTTATAACGATAAACGGGGGAGAAAAAATATGGAAAACGTATCTTCAGAAGTAAATGTAACAAAGGATAAGAAAAAAATGTCAGTTAGAACGATGGTTTCATTGGCAATGCTTGCTGCAATTGCGGTTGTGTTGGTGGCACTCATTCATTTCCCGATCATTCCGGCTGCTGCATTTTTAGAATATGACCCGGCGGATATTCCGATTTTGGTTGGTACGTTCGCATATGGCCCGGTGGCAGGCTTAATTCTTACCATCGTTGTTTCTGTTATCCAAGGGATGACAGTGAGTGCAAGTGGTGGAATGATCGGCATTGTGATGCACATTGTTGCAACGGGCGCTTGTGCTTTTGTTGCGGGGAGCATTTATAGCAAAAACAAAACTAGAAAAAGAGCTTTGATTGGCTTGGTGGCTGGTACAGTGGTACAAACTTTAGCAATGGTTATTATGAATTTGATTTTTACGCCATTGTTTATGAATGTGCCTTTGGAAGCGGTTATTCCTATGTTGGTGCCAATGAT
>JBKEAS010000175.1:0-15543 GCA_047972635.1 Anaerotignum sp. | reverse complement strand
TTTTTTGGAAGGATGAAGGTTGTATGGATAAATTGCTTGTAAAAGGCAGAAAACGCCTTGTGGGGGAAGTTACAATTAGCGGAGCCAAAAATGCGGCGGTGGCGGTATTGCCAGCGGCAATTATGGCGGAAGGTAAAAGTATTTTAGAAAACTTGCCTAATATTGAAGATGTAACATGTATTTGTCAAACCATTGAAAAAATGGGTGGCAAGTGTATTGTGAAAGATAAACATACCATTGTTATTGATTGTTCAGAAGAAATAGATTGTAAAGCTACGTTTCCAGAGGTAGAAAAAATTAGAGCTTCTTATTATTTGTTAGGGGCGCTTTTGGCTCGCTATAAAAGAGCTGAGGTTTCTATGCCTGGTGGCTGTAATTTTGGTAAGCGTCCGATTGATTTGCATTTAAAGGGCTTTCGTGCTTTGGGTGCAACGGTTGAAGAAGTCAATGGCGTAGTGAAGGCATATGCAGACAAGCTTGTTGGAACATCCATTTATATGGATCAGGTTAGTGTTGGTGCAACGATCAACATTATGTTAGCGGCAACAATGGCAGAAGGTGTAACGACTATCGAAAATGCGGCAAAAGAGCCTCATGTGGTTGACACTGCAAACTACTTGAACATGATGGGAGCAAACATCAAAGGTGCGGGTACGGATGTTATTCGTATCAAAGGTGTTGAAAAGCTAAGTGGAGCACAGTATACAATTATTCCTGATCAGATTGAAGCGGGCACTTATATGATTGCAGCGGCGATTTCTGGTGGGGATGTGTTGGTTAAAAATATTATTCCAAAACATATGGATTCTTTGACAGCGAAGTTAGTTGAAATGAATGTCCATATGGAAGAAGGCGACGACTCTATTCGTGTTATGGCAAACAAGCCCTTGCACGCAGTGTCAGTTATGACCATGAGCTATCCTGGCTTCCCTACGGATTTACAGCCGCAGATGGCTTCTCTTTTGGGTGTTTGTAATGGCACGAGTGTCATGACTGAAAATGTATGGGAAAACAGATATCAATATATTGATGAGTTGTGTAAGCTTGGAGCGAAGGTAGGCATTGAAGGTAGGATTGCTACGATTAAGGGCATTCCCCATTATAATGGGGCGAAAGTAGAGGCAACGGACCTTAGAGCGGGAGCGGCGATGATTTTAGCGGCACTTGCAGCCGAGGGAACGACTGAAATTGAAGGCGTTCGCTATATTGATAGAGGTTACGAGGACGTTGAGGAGAAATTTAACGCACTTGGTGCAGATATTACACGTATTTCAGAATGAAAAAATTAAAGCAGGGGAGACCCTGCTTTCTCTCATTTAATAGATTGGATGAAGTAAAGGGGGGCTCTTTTTGGCAGTACAACTTTGTACACTTGCTAGCGGAAGCAGCGGAAATAGTACCTTTATAGGCACAAAGCATACACGTATTTTAATTGATGCAGGAGTGAGCGGAAAGAAGATTGAGCAGGGGCTAGCCCAAATGAAGCTAACCGGAAATGATATAGATGGTTTATTTATTACCCATGAGCATTCGGATCATATTAAGGGTGCTGGGATTTTTTCTAGGCGTTTTAATGTGCCTATTTATGCTACATATGAAACATGGGCGGCAATGGAGGCATCGTTGGGGAATATCTTGCCCTCAAATAAACGGTTTGTTTATACTGGGGAAACCTGTTTGATTAATGATATCTGTGTGAAACCATTTTCTATCCCTCACGATGCTGTAGACCCTGTGGGGTATAATATATTTGCCGGTGGGAAAAAAGTCACACTTGCCACTGATATTGGGCATGTCACTGAAGAACTTAGGCAGAACATTGCAGAGAGTGAAATTCTTTTGTTGGAAGCAAATCATGATGAGCAAATGGTGCAAAGCGGGGCCTACCCTTGGCATCTAAAAAAGCGTATTTTAAGCAATGAAGGTCATCTTTCTAATACATCAGCAGGGGAACTTTTGGCTTCGGTTGTGGATGGGAAAATGAAACACGTGCTTTTGGGGCATTTGAGTCAAGAAAATAATGAGCCACGTTTGGCTTTTGCTACGGTGGAGAAGATTTTGCAAAAGAATAAGATTATTGTAGGAAAACATTTTGAAATGAATATGGCACTTCGTCATCAGACAGGGATGAATGTTGAAATATAGGTGAGAAGATGAAAATTACGATTGTGTGTGTGGGAAAGCTGAAAGAAACATATTGGCGAGGGGCAATTGCGGAATATAGCAAACGTCTAGGTCGATATATGAAACTGGAAGTTGTAGAGCTTGCAGACGAAAAGGCACCGGAAACCATGAGCTTGGCACAAGAAGCCGAAGTTCGTCAAAAGGAAGGTGCACGTATTTTAAAAGCGATAAAAGAGGATGATTTTGTGGTGGCATTGGCTATTGAGGGCAAGAATTTATCTTCAGAAGCGTTGGCGGAGTTTATGGCGGAAAAGTCGGTTCGAGGCGTTAGCCATATGACGTTTGTCATTGGCGGTTCTTTGGGGCTTTCGCAAGAGGTTATGAAACGGGCAGACTTTTCCCTAAGCTTTTCCACCATGACATTTCCACATCAAATGATGCGTGTGATTTTGCTTGAACAGATTTATAGGGCTGAGAAGATAAATCGGAAAGAGCCTTATCATAAATAAACAATGCTAAAACCAAGGAGGGGTATGTATGTTTTCAAAGCCGTCTAATGGATGGACAGATATTGATATTCTTGAATTTGAGGGTGTGGCAAGTTATCTTACGGATGTTCCTATGGATTGCTTGAAGGGGTGCATTTTTGCGATAAAAAATCATGTGCCGTTTTCTTTTTTCTTTGACGAGGAAGGGAGCCAAGGTATCCTAACTTCCTATGGTAATCATACCTATATTGTTCATGAGATGGAGGAAGTGCAAGTATATCAAATCGACCTGCCCTTTTTGGCTTTGGCAAAAGAGATTGCGGAAGATATGGAAGCATACTTGGATGAATGGATCAACTGGTTTACTTATGAAGATGAGGATTTGGAGAGAACCAAGACGTTAAAGAATGCTTTGGTGGAACTGAAAGAACTTCTTGAAAAGGAATAAGTATAGATTATTTTTGAAATTGCTTCTGATTTTAGAAAATAGAGCGGTTTCGAAAATGACCAACAGAAAAAAGGCTGTCAATTTATCTGACAGCCTTTTTTTATTACGCTAAAAATGCCTCGCCAATTTTATTTACATCTCCGGCACCAACGGTAAGAAGCAAATCGCCTTTTTGGCAATGGTTTTGCAAATAAGACAGAATTTCATCAAAGTTTCCAACATAATGCGCAGACTTCCCTGTTTTTTTAATACGTTCTGCTAGTTGTTTGGCATTGACTGTGCCATCGTCTATTTCTCTGGCAGCATAAATATCAGCAATAATGATTTCGTCTGCATCAAAAAATGCGTCTCCAAACTCATCAAACAAAAACTTTGTACGAGAATAGGTGTGAGGTTGGAAGATACACCAAGTTTTGTTATGCTTCACTTTTTTGGCTGCTGCTAAGGTTGCTTTGATTTCTGTAGGGTGATGGGCGTAGTCGTCGATGACTATAATGTCATTTTTTTCGCCTTTTCGTTGAAAACGTCTATTTGTTCCAGTAAAGTGTCCCAGTCCATTTGTCCAATCTTCGGGAGAAATACCGAAAAAAGCAGTAGAGGCGATTGCCGCAACAGCATTAGAGATATTATGCTCGCCAGGGACATTTAGATTAATGGTTGCCTTGATTTCGTGATTAAAATGTATGTCAAAGGTATTTTTTCCATCATCGTGGTGGATGGTATTTTTGACTGTCCAGTTTGCGTCCTCTTTGGTTAAGGAAAAAGTTTCAACACGACAGGTTAAGCCATTTGTGATTTTGGATAGATTTTCAATGTCTTTGTTGACAATCAAAACACCATTTTCTGGAATACGTTTTGCAAAGTCATGGAAGGATTGATAGATATTTTCCAAAGAGCCAAAAAAGTCTAGGTGATCACTTTCTACATTTAAAATGATGCCAACCAAGGGGTTTAACTGTAAAAAACTATTATGATATTCACAAGCTTCGGCAACAAAATAAGAGGAATTTCCAATTTTTAAATTGCTACCAATGGTTGGAAGAATACCACCTACGGTGATGGTAGGGTCTTTTTTTGCAGCCAAAAGAATTTCAGCAACCATAGAGGTTGTTGTTGTTTTTCCATGTGTTCCTGACACGGCAACAGAGTTACTGTGTTCGGACATGATTTGACCTAAAAGCTCTGCACGGTCTATTACTTTCAGTTTTTTTGCTTTTGCTGTTTTTAATTCCTCATTATCATCATGGATTGCAGCCGTAAAGACCACGTGGGTGATGGAATTTGTAATGTTTTCGGCATTTTGCCCAATGTTGATATGGATGCCGATTGATCTTAGATGCTCGGTTACAGATGAGTCTTTGATGTCGCTACCAGATACATGATATCCATGGTTGACCAAGATTTCCGCCAAGCCGGACATACTAATACCGCCTATGCCAATAAAATAAATATGATCTGAATTTTTAAAAGTAGTTGTCATATAGTTACCGCCTCTACTGTCTACGGATCAAAATTGATCTTTAACATAATTTTGTTTTCCATTATAGTATACTAAAGTGAGAAAGGCAATGATTACAGTAAATTCTATAATTAATTTATACAAAATATTGTGAAATAAACCTAAAAATTGATATTTTGCTTAAAAAAATAGAAAACAAATAATTCTGTATTCTGGATTGCGATTTTTTTGTTTTTTTTACAAGGTAAATATGGTATAATCATGTAAATTTACAAAATATGGATAATGAGTTTTGTTTTTGAACTGTTGTTATAATGTTTTTCGCATACCGAGGCCATACTTTTCTTAAATTAAAGTGATTTTTAGATGCTTAGAATTATTTTGATAAGAACTTTTAGATAGCGGTATGGTATAAAATCGTAAATTTTCTAATATATATTTCTTTTTGTAAGGGTTTACTTCGGACAAATAAGCGGGAGGTAGATACAAATGCGTAAGAAAGAAATGATTGCAATGCTTTTAGCGGGTGGACAAGGAAGTCGTTTGGGCGTTTTGACCAGAAAAGTGGCAAAGCCAGCGGTAGCGTATGGTGGCAGATTTAGAATTATTGATTTTCCTTTGAGTAATTGCATTAATTCTGGCGTGGATACGGTAGGCGTATTAACGCAGTATCAGCCTTTGAGGTTAAATCAGCATATTGGGATTGGAATTCCTTGGGATTTGGATAAGAAAAATGGCGGAGTGACTATTTTAGCACCCCATGTCAAAGGTGGGGATTCTGGAGAATGGTTTATGGGTACTGCCAATGCGATTTATCAAAATATTGATTATATTGATAGCAACAATCCGGAATATGTGTTGATTTTATCGGGAGATCATATTTACAAGATGGATTATTCAAAGATGTTGCGTGCGCATAAAGAAAAGAAGGCGGCAGCCACCATTGCAGTGTTAGAGGTGCCTATGGAAGAGGCAAGTCGTTTTGGGATTATGAATGCACAAGAGGATGACAGAATTTATGAGTTTGAAGAAAAACCCATAAATCCCAAAAGCAATTTGGCTTCTATGGGGATTTATATTTTCACATGGAGCAGGCTTAGAGAGGCTTTGGTTGAAGATAGAGAGATACATCCTGATAGTGATTTTGGCATGCATATCATTCCGAAAATGCTTGATGAAGGTCAGACTTTATATGCATATCGTTTTGATGGATACTGGAAGGATGTAGGCACGATTGAGTCCTACTGGGAATCAAACATGGAACTCATTAAGGCATTGCCGACGTTTAATTTATACGAAGATTTTTGGAAAATTTATACAAATTCTGACCATCAATCCCCAACCTATACTGCAGATGAGGCAGTGGTAAAGGAATCATTGGTGACGGATGGATGCGAAATTTATGGCGAGGTATATCATTCTATTTTGGGCTCAGAGGTAATTGTGAAGCCAGGCGCAGTAGTGAAAAATTCAATTATTATGGCTCGGACTGTCATTGGTGAAAATGTGGTTCTCGAGCGTTGTATTGTGGATGAGAATTGCGAAATTGGTGATGGGGTACATATGGGGCTTGGGGAAAACATACCAAACGAAACAAAGCCTAATATTTATAATACAGGCATTACTGTCATTGGAAGTCATACAAAAGTACCGGCGGATATAAAGGTTGGGAAAAATTGTGTAATCTATGGCAATACAAAAGCAGAGGACTATAAAGAAGGCAGATTGGAAAGTGGTAAGTCTGTTGTTCGAGAGGGGCGATGAGTATGAAGGCCATTGGTATTATATTGGCAGGTGGCAACAACGAAGGAAGGCTTGGTGTGCTTACTGAACACAGAGCCGCCGCCGCTTTGCCTATAGGCAGTAGCTACCGTGCCATTGATTTTACATTAAGCAATATGTCAAACAGCCGTATCGGGAAGGTAGCTGTTTTGACACAATACAATTCACGTTCTTTGCGGGACCATTTGACCTCATCAAAATGGTGGGATTTTGGTAGAAAACAAGGTGGATTATTTATATTTACCCCATATACAAGTAGCACAGAGTCAAATTGGTTTAGAGGTACGGCAGACTCTATTTACCAAAACATGACCTACCTTTTAAGAAGCAATGAGGAGTATGTTGTGATAACAAGTGGGGACTCTATTTATAAAATGGACTACCAAAAACTTGTCGAAAAGCACGAAGAAAAAGGTTCGGATATCACCATTGCGTACCAAAATATGTATCGAGATGATTTGAGTAATTTTGGAATTATGCAGATGGATGAAGAAGGGCGCTTGTTGGAATTTGAGGAAAAGCCGGAATGCCCAAAAACCAATACAGCCTCTTTGGGGATATATGTTATTTCAAGAACACTTTTGATTGATCTTTTAAACCAGATTGTACCCGAAGGCGGATATGACCTTGTAAAAGATATTTTGATTGCAAAGAGAAAAGAATTAAAGATTTACGGTTACGAATTTACGAGTTATTGGAATACATTAAGTACGGGTATTTGTGCCTACTACAATGTGAACATGGATTTTTTGAAAAAGCAGATTAGAGATGGCTTTATCAATGAATACCCTTATATTGTAACAAAAGCAAAGGATGAGCCACCGGCAAAGTACAATAAAGAAGCACAAGTTATGAATTCGCTTGTTGGCAGTGGGACTATTTTTAATGGAAAGATAGAACATTCCATTATATTCCGTAAGGTTTTTACGGAGGAAGGTTCTGTTGTAAAAAATTCCATTTTGATGGAAGGCTGTAGGATTGGGAAAAATTGTAGGGTTGAGAATGCAATTTTAGATAAAGAGGTTGTTCTTTCAGAGGGACAACAGGTGATTGGCAAATCTGTTTGTGATTTGGCAATATTAAGCAAAGGAACAAGACTATAAGAAACGAAAAGTAGCTAGATATTTGTCTAGCTACTTTTCGTTTGGTATACTGTTTACGATCTTTACCTACTTTTGGTGGTATAAGCAGTGTTTTTTAGTAAAAGCGTATATTGAATTTTTAGGCTAAAAGTGAGAAAATATCCAAAGCTATGTTCGGTTTAAAATTTGGAACCCGTTGGAAAGGGGATTAATATGAAAAACTTGAAGGCTGTTATTTTGGCAGCGGGAGAAGGCACCAGAATGAAATCTAAGTTGCCAAAGGTGCTACATGAAGTATTGAATAAAACGATGATAGATTATGTGATAGATACAGCTAAGGGCTGTGGCGCAGAGGAAGTTTGTGTTGTGGTTGGACATAAAGCAGAAGAAGTAAAGGCGAGCATTAAAAAAGACGGAGTATCTTTTGCTTTGCAAAGTCAACAAAAAGGAACGGGCCATGCGGTAATGATGGCAGGTGATTTTGTTGAGGCAGACAAAGATATTTTAATTCTTTATGGCGATACACCATTGATCCAAGGAGATACGTTAGAAAAATTGGTGGCAAAACATCGTAACGAAGATTTTGGTGCAACTGTGATTTCGGCAAGTGTTGAAAATCCTGATGGATATGGACGTATTATTCGTGATGAAAATGGGAACTTTATAAAAATCGTTGAACACAAAGATGCTACAGACGCAGAACGCCTCGTAAAAGAAATAAATACAGGGATTTATATTTTTAAAGGTGTTGATTTAAAAAATTCACTGGGTAAGCTTGATAACAATAATATGCAAGGCGAATATTATTTGCCCGACTGCTTGGCTTTGATCTTAAACGCAGGAGGAAAAGTTGGTGCTGTGGTTGCGGAGGATGACAGAGAGTTTTTTGGTGTAAATTCTCGTGTGCAGTTGGCAGAGGCAACAAAAATTATGAAAGAAACAATCAACCGTAGACATATGGAAAACGGCGTAACATTGGTGGACCCTGAAAATACGTATATCGGCGTAGATGTAAAAATAGGGATGGATACAATTATTTTACCTGGTTGTGTTTTGGAAGGAGATACGGAAATTGGCGAGGACTGTAAAATTGGTCCCAATTCACGTATATCAGATATGCGTCTTGGCAATGGGGTAGTATTCCAAACATCCACTGGTATGCAATCTGTAATTGGAAATGATACGACAGTGGGACCTTTTGCCTACATCCGCCCGAATAGTACCATCGGGGATCATGTGAAGGTAGGCGACTTTGTAGAAATCAAAAATTCAAATATAGGAAATGGAACCAAAATTCCCCACTTATCTTACATTGGTGACACAGATGCAGGTGAAAAAGTTAATTTTGGATGCGGAAGCATTATGGTAAATTATGACGGAAAGAAAAAACACCGCACAGTTGTGGAAGATCATGTTTTTGTGGGGTGTAATGTGAATTTGGTTGCCCCTGTTACGATAAAAGCCGGCTCATACCTTGCTGCGGGTTCTACAATTACAAAAGATGTGCCAGAAGATGTGCTCGCTGTTGCAAGAGCGAGGCAGCAAATCATTGAAGGTTGGAAAAAGAAAAGAATGGAAAAAGAGTGAGAAAAAAGGCGAAATATGGTTGAAATTACTTTGAGAAGAGTGTAACATAGAGATACAGTAAGGTTTTCTTACTTCGAGATTAGAAAATGCAAAGGATTATTAGGAGGATATTGACATGATCAATTCTAATGGTGGCAACATCAAAATTTTTGCTTGTAATTCCAGCCATGCATTGGCGGAAGATATTGCGAAAAAAATGGGAACGACACTAGGTGGAGCGGTAGTAGAAAAGTTTAGCGATGGTGAAATTTCTGTTAAAATCAACGAGACAATTCGTGGTGCTGATGTTTATATCATTCAGTCTACATCTTCTCCTGTTAATGATAATATTATGGAACTCTTGATTATGATTGATGCTATGAAGCGTGCATCGGCAGCGAGAATTACAGCTGTTATTCCTTATTATGGTTACGCAAGACAGGATCGTAAGGCAAGAGCGAGAGATCCAATTAGTGCAAAGCTTGTGGCAAATATTTTAACTACAGCAGGTGCAAACCGTGTTTTAACAATGGATTTGCATTGTGCACAAATTCAAGGTTTCTTTGATATCCCTGTAGATAACTTGGCGGGTACGTCATTGTTGACCAATTATTATATAAATAAATATGGCGATGATCTGGAAAACTTTGTTGCAGTTTCCCCTGACCTAGGTAGCGTATCAAGAACAAGGAAATTTGCAGAAGGTTTGAATATTCCTCTTGCAATTATTGATAAGCGTAGACCAAAAGCAAATGTGAGCGAAATAATGAATATTATCGGCGATGTCGAAGGTAAAAAAGTTATTTTGGTTGATGATATGATCGATACTGCAGGCACAATTTCTAACGCAGCAAATGCGTTAAAAGAAAGAGGTGCAGTTGAAGTGGATGCTTGTTGTACACACGCAGTATTAAGCGGCCCTGCAATCAAACGTATTCAAGAGTCTGCAATCAACGAATTATTGGTTCTTGATACAATTGAACTACCAGAAGAAAAAAATATCGACAAAATTGTTTCTGTTTCTGTTGGAGATATTTTTGCAAATGCAATTAGATGTATCCATGAAGGCAACTCTATTTCTCAGTTGTTTGTGTAATGTGGGCTTGAATAGTAAAATAGAAGTTCCTTTTTCTCTTTTTTGTGAGGGCAAGTAAGCCTCTTTTTGCAAAAGAAATATGAGAAGAAAGCTTGGATTTTAGTAAGGTGTTTGTGTGATTATAGTGCCTGTAACAAACTGAGCTGGAACTTATTTGTTAATTGCACGAAAAGATTATAAGTGCTTTAAAGTTGGAGTGTGGAAATTTGTTGGTAAAACTGCTGCTTTGGTAAATAGCGGTTGACAAATTAGGATAAATGGATTATATTGTTAAAAGTAAGACAATTAACATATACTCTCATATTTTATTCAAAGGATTTTGTTTTTTTAATTAATTTCATTATTACTACATAATTTTAGGAGGAGTTATCACTATGAAAATTGCATTTTTTGACACCAAGCCTTACTGGGAAGACAATTTTAGTCTTATGACTAAAAAATACGGATTTGAAATCACATTTTTCAGTGAAAGATTAACACCTGCAACTGCACATTTGGCAGCAGGTCATGATGCTACTTGTTCTTTTGTTAATGACGAAGTATCTGCTGATGCTGTTCGTGAATTGAAAAAAGTTGGTGTTAAAGTTCTTTTATTACGTTGTGCAGGTTTTGATAGTGTTGATTTGGCAGTTGCAAAAGAATGCGGTTTGCCTGTACTTAGAGTACCAGCTTACTCTCCTGAATCTGTTGCTGAACAAGGCGCAGCTTTATTGATGGCTGTAAATAGAAAAACACATTTGGCTTATGCAAGATCAGTGGGATTTAACTTTGACATTGCTGGCTTAGACGGCGTTGCATTGGTTGGTAGAACAGCCGGCGTTGTTGGTACAGGTAAAATTGGCCAGTGTATGATTAATATTTTGAAAGGTTTTGGCATGAACATCATCGCTTACGATGCATTCCCTAACCCTAACCTTGGCTTGGAATATGTTGAATTGGATGAACTTTATGCTCGTTCCGACGTTATTTCTCTTCATTGTCCTTTGATGCCTGCAACACGTCATATGATCAATGCAGAAACAATTGCGAAGATGAAAGATGGCGTTATCTTAGTGAATGTTGCACGTGGTGGCTTGGTTGACTCTAATGCGTTGGTTGATGCTGTTGAAGCTGGCAAATTCCGTGGCGTTGGTATGGACGTTTGCGAAGTAGAACATGAATACTTCTTCGAAGACAGAAGCCAAAAAGTAGACAAAGACCCTACATTGACAAGATTATTATCCAATGACAAAATCGTTATTTCTGGACATTTAGCATTCTTAACAGAAGAAGCTTTGAGTGCAATCACAGAAATCACTTGCAGCAATGCAAAAGCTTTCTTAGAAGGCGCAGAATTGGTAAATGAAGTAAAGTAATTTTATAGATTGACGTTAAAGCGGACACGAGAGTGTCCGCTTTTTTTATGGATTTTTTATGGATGAAAAGTGAAATTTTAGTTATAGCTATGAAAGATAAAATACGTTTGTAGTAATTTTAGGTTTTGGCTAGAAAAGATTGTTTTCGACAATATGGCTATGGTATAATATTACAGTTAAAATGAAATAGGTTGATTATTGTAACGAAGTGTACAAATCAGCTATGGAAAAATAAATCATATCGAATGATATAGCTCTAATTCTAAAAATTAGGGCTTTCACTGCGTATTAAATTGAAAATGGAAGATATATAAACATCACTGAGTTTATAAGATATAGGCATGATTGTTTTATTAAAAATGGAGGAACGTATGGGTTTTTTTGATAAATTTAAAAATGGTGGAGATGGTCAAGATTTTTTTGTGGTTGCAGGCTTGGGTAACCCTGGTCCGCAATACGAAGGGACAAAGCACAATGTTGGTTTTGATGTGATAGAACGGTTGGGCAAGAAATATAATATAGAAATTGGTAAATTTAAGCATAAGGCCTTTGTTGGAGATGGTATGATTGGCAAGAGGCGTGTGTTGCTTGTAAAGCCACAGACATATATGAACTTAAGCGGAGAGAGCATTCGTGAGATTGTCAATTTTTATAAGATCCCTCAAGAAAATTTTGTTGTAATCTATGACGATACAAGCCTTCCTGTCAGTGGTGTGCGTATTCGTGAAAAAGGTAGCCATGGTGGACATAATGGCATTCGTAATATCATTGCACAGATGGGGACGGATGAATTTTTGCGGATTAAGGTTGGAATTGGTGAAAAACCAAATGGTTGGGATTTGGCAGATTACGTTCTAGCTAAGTTTAAGCAAGACGATCTGCCTATGATAGAACAAGGGGCAGATAAGGCGGTGGAGGCGGTGGAATTGATCTTGTCTAGGGGAGCTTCGGATGCCATGAATAGGCTCAACCAAAAGCCAAAGACTCCACAAAAAACGAAAAAAACGGCTGAGGTTATTGAGGATCAAAAGCCTCAGAGTGAGGTGGAAAAATGAAAACGCTCACAGAGCCTTTATTGGAACTGGAAGGCTATCAGAATGTATTACAGTCTATAGAAATGAAATCTACCCCTGTATTTGTAACAGGGGTTATTGACGTGGAGAAAGCACACATATTGTTCTCTATCAAAGAACATTTGAAACGCTCATTACTAATTTTAACGCATAGCGAATTAAGGGCAAGGGAAATCATTGAAAATCTATCTTTTTTTCAGAAAAATTCGATATATTTTCCATCTAAAGATATTTTGTTCTATAGTGCCGATGTGCATAGCATGGAGATGAATCGTCAGCGTTTTGGGGCAATGGAACGTCTGCTTAGTGGGGAAAGATCAATTGTTGTGGCGTCGATGGAGGCTTTGCTTGATCGGTATCCGAAAAAAGAAATTTTCACCAAATTTATTCTTAGCTTGAAGGTTGGTGAAGTGGTAAATATGGATAAGCTAATTAAGCAATTGGTCTGTTTGGGGTATGAACGGACGGAGCTTGTGGAAAGTGCAGGGCAGTTTGCTTTGCGTGGCGGTATTTTGGATGTATATTCTTTGACAGCTGACGAGCCGGTGCGTATAGAACTTTGGGACGATGAGATTGATTCTATTCGTTCTATAGATGCGACAAGTCAACGCTCTATTGATAAGTTAGAAGAAGTCCGTATTTTTCCGATGAGAGAGTTGGTCTACGAAGAGCATATGGTGGAAGATGCGGCAAATAGGATTAGTAAAGAGTTTGCCAAGAGTTTGGAGAACATGACAAAAAAAGGTTTGCTGGAAGAAGCAGAGACATTAAAAGAAACCATTGGCGAAGATGCAGAACGCTTAAGGGCGGAGAAGAATTTATCTAATATTGGTTCTTATATTTCTTATTTTTACGAAGAAACGGTTAGTTTGTTTGATTATATTCCTGAGGATAGCTTGATTTGTTTTGATGAACCGGAGCGTATTCGTGAGCATATGGCAACGCTCATGGAAGAATATGGCGAAAGTATGAAGGGGCGTATTGCGAGGGGATATTTATTACCGGGACAGTCTAAATTGTTGTTTGATTATACGGACATTTTGCGTCAGGCAGGGCGGTTTGAGCAAATCTTATTGGCAGGGTTAAACCAAAGAGCAGCAGACTTTAGCATTAAGGTGAAGGTGGATTTGGCAGTGCGTTCTACGCCTTCTTTTGGTAAAAGAGTTGATCTGCTTTGCGAAGAATTGCAATATTTGAAAAAAAAGGATTATCGGGTTTTAATTTTGGGCGGTACTGGCACACGAGCGCAAAGGATGGCAAAGGAACTTTCTGAAATGGGCATTGGTGCGGTGTATATGGAAAGTTTAGACGCTCCCATTCCCAAAGGGGCTATTTGGGTTGCGAAGGGAAGTTTACCCAAAGGATTTTCTTATGAATATATCAACCTTGCCATTCTTTCTGACCAGGAATTGTTTGGCGATGGCGAGAAAAAGCGGAAGAAAAAGAAAAAAAAGAATGCTGCTGCTATTGAGAGCTTTACTGATTTAAAAATTGGCGATTTTGTGGTACACGATAACCATGGCGTGGGTGTTTTTTGCGGTTTGGAAAAGATATCTGTTGAGGGAGTTCAAAAGGATTATATGAAGCTTTCCTACCGTGATGGTGGCAATCTTTTTGTACCGGTAAATCAGATGGATATGGTGCAAAAATATATTGGTAGTGGCGGTGCTGGGCCTAGGCTGAATAAGCTAGGTGGCCAAGATTGGGTTAAGGCAAAGGCAAAAACCCGTGCAGCAATTAAAATTTTAGCCGAAGATTTGGTTGCTTTATATGCAAAGCGTGCCGCAGCAAAGGGGCATCATTATGGCCCTGATACGATATGGCAAACGGAATTTGAAGAAGCATTCCCTTTTGCAGAAACCGACGATCAGATCAATGCGATTGAGGATGTAAAGCAGGATATGCAAAGTGGCAAGGTTATGGACCGTTTGATTTGTGGTGACGTTGGGTATGGAAAAACAGAAGTTGCCATTCGTGCGGCATTTAAGGCAGTGCAAGATGGGAAACAGGTTGCGTTTTTGGTGCCGACCACCATTTTGGCACAACAGCATTACAATACCTTTGTGCAACGGATGGCAGGCTATCCGATTAGCATTGAATTGCTTTCTAGATTTCGTACAACAAAACAACAAAAAGAAAGCTTGAAAAATTTGGAGATGGGCTATGCAGATATTTTGATTGGTACACATCGTATTTTGTCAAAGGATGTTGCGTATAAAGATCTTGGGCTAATCATTGTAGACGAGGAGCAACGGTTTGGCGTTTCTCACAAGGAAAAACTTAAAACATTGCGAGAGAATGTGGATGTATTAACCTTATCGGCAACGCCTATTCCACGTACGCTGCACATGAGCCTCTCCGGCATACGGGATATGAGCTTACTAGAAGAACCGCCACAAGAAAGACAGCCAATACAGACATATGTGATGGAAAACAACCCTGAGTTTGTAAAAGAAGCCATTCACAGAGAAATCAGTAGAGGCGGGCAGGTGTATTACCTATATAACCGTGTGGACTCTATTAGCGAGGAAGCGTTTCGCCTGCAAAAAATGATTCCTGAGGCGAGGGTCGCATTTGCACATGGGCAAATGTCTGAAAGAGAGCTAGAGAGCATTATGGAAGATTTTATTAGCGGAGAAACGGATGTGCTGGTTTGTACGACCATTATTGAAACTGGTATGGATATTTCTAATGCGAATACGATTATTATTCAAGATGCGGATCGGATGGGGTTATCTCAACTTTATCAGTTACGTGGGCGTGTTGGACGAAGCAACAGGATTGCGTATGCCTATTTATTATATCGTCGAGATAAAATGCTACGTGAAGTGGCTGAAAAAAGACTACAAACCATTCGTGAGTTTACTGAGTTTGGTTCGGGATTTAAGATCGCTATGAGAGATCTGGAAATTCGTGGAGCTGGAAATCTTCTTGGAGCAGAGCAACATGGGCATATGGAATCGGTTGGATATGATATGTATTGTCGTTTGCTAGAAGAAGAAGTACAAAACCTAAAAGGCGAAACGCCAAAAGAAGTGGTTATGGAAACAACGATAGACCTTAATGTTAG
>JBKEAS010000138.1:0-2211 GCA_047972635.1 Anaerotignum sp. | reverse complement strand
AGATATTTAAAGTTCCTGCCGAAGCTCTCACTTTAAATATCTCCGCTCGACTTGCATGTGTTAAGCACGCCGCCAGCGTTCATCCTGAGCCAGGATCAAACTCTTATATTAAAGTTTTTTTCCTAGCCAGTTTTTAAATTCTGGCTACTTATTCTGGTTTTTTCTAAACCAGCAAACTCTTTGTCTTTTCCTTGAAATTCAAGGTTGCTTTTCCGCTTTGCGGAAATCGTTCGCTTTTCACCTTTCGGTTCAAAGCTCACTAGCTATTGACTATGGGTTGTGTTTTTTCAAACGCTATTCTATTTTCAAAGTTCACAGCACTCACAGTGCAGAATTTATTATATCTAACACACGTCATATTGTCAAGCATATTTCAAATGTTTTTTATTTTTTTTTCCAATCCCACACCAAATCCTTAAAATTCAAGGATTTCTCGAAATACCTCTCCAATATTTTTTGCAATCATTAGTGACGCTTTTTCATCATAGGGCGTAGTAGATTTGTTAATCAAAACCATTTTTTTGCCACGATAATAGTTAATTAACCCTGCCGCCGGATAAACATTTAAACTAGTTCCCCCAACAATCAGTACATCTGCACTTGAAATATATTCCACTGATTTTTGCATCACACTTTCATTTAAACTTTCTTCGTAAAGCACCACATCTGGCCTCACAATACCCCCACAAAGGTTGCAATGTGTAATGCCATCTTCCCTTGTCACATATTCTAGCTCAAACACTTCTCCACACTGCAAACAGTAATTTTTATACAATGTTCCGTGTAACTCAAAAACAGCCTTGCTACCTGCTCTTTGATGCAAATCATCAATATTTTGGGTAATGACCGCCTTCAATTTGCCATCTGCTTCTAATTTTGCCAGTGCTTTATGGCAATCATTCGGCTGTGCATCAGGATATAAAAGTGTTTTTTTGTAATATTTGAAAAACACTTCCGGGTTTTGTTGAAAAAACGAACGGCTCAGTATTCTTTCCGGCCTAAAACCATACTCATTCACAGCCGAAAAAATTCCATTTTCACTGCGAAAATCCGGCAAGCCACTCTCAGTGGAAACACCGGCACCGCCAAAAAAAACAATATTGTCGCTCTCATCAATCCACTTTTTTAATTGTGCCAATTCTCGTTCCAAAAAAATCCCCTCCTTCACGATTTGAGCAAAAAGGAAGAGCCCATACAATTCGGACTCTTTCACTCTTTTCATCTTTGTAATTATATCATACAAACCACATCTCTTCAATGCAATCTACACTTTTTCTGCTTCACTATCCTTTTCCATCACTCTGACAATTGTCTCACCAATACGATGATTTTTCACTCGTTTGACTTGAATTTTCATTCCCAATGTTTCAATGCTAAATTCAGTGCCATCTTCAGGAATTTTTCCAAGTTCGCTAAAAATAAACCCTCCGTAAGTTTCAAAATCCTCAATCGGCAACAGAATATTTAACGCATCACTCACACTTTCTAGCGGCGCACTGCCCATAATACGCCATGTATCTTTTGAAATATTTAAAATTTCTTCTTCTTCTGTATCCTCAAGCATATCGCCAATCAAAAGATGAATCAAATCCCGCAATGTAACCACGCCACTCAACCCGCCATATTCATCTAAAACCAAAGCAAAATGTTTACGATTTATCCTCATATTTTTTAGCAAAGCATCTGCCTTCATCGTTTTAGGAACAAAATACGGTTTATCTACCGCCTCGGCCATAACAATCTCCTTGCTCTTATCTGCCAAGCGGAAATATGTCTTTGTATCCAAAACACCCAAAATGTCATCGCTGCCTTCCCCGCAAACAGGGAAATAGTTAAATCTGTTTTCTAATATGATTTTTTCCCAAATTTCCATGTCGTCATCAATTTCAAGCATCACCACATCTACACGGTGGGTGCAAGCTTGTTCTACCGGTGTATCGTCAAAAGCAAAAATATTTCTAATAAATGTACTTTCTTCAATGTCAATCGTACCTTTTTCTTTTCCTTGATCTAGCATAATAAAAATTTCTTCTTCCGAAACCGCTTCTTCCTCATCCTCAGGATCAATACGCATCAACCGTAGCATTGCATTGGTAGATAGCGTCAAAAACCAAACCAACGGTGCAAATATTTTCGCAACCAACCGTAACATTCCACTCATACCCAATGCCAGTTTTTCGGCATTTTTCATAGCCATTCGCTTCGGCACTA
>JBKEAS010000137.1:0-6116 GCA_047972635.1 Anaerotignum sp. | reverse complement strand
CAATCAAAGATTGAAACGATTGAATTTGTGGATTCTTTTCATGAGGATTTTGCTACGTTTCTTTTTAAGCATAATATTCAAACGGTTTATTTGGATTTGGAAAATAGAGATTGGAATGCTTTGCCATCGGCGGCACTTACTTTTTCAAAGGAATTGAGGGAACGGTTTCCATCACTTGCTTTACAAGACCTGTATCCTGTTTTTGGAGACTTGAGGTTGATTAAGGAGGAATGGGAGCTTGCACGCATGCAAAAAGCCATGGACATTACGGAAGAAGGCTTTTTTAAGATGATGGAGCAGGCTCGTAGTGGCATGATGGAATATGAAATCGAAGCATATTTTGACTTTGTGTTGACCAAAAATGGAGTGAGACAGAAAGCGTTTGAGACCATTGCTGCTGCGGGAAAGCGAGGGACGATCCTTCATTATGCCAAAAACAATCAACAAACAAAAGATGGGGATTTGATACTTGTTGACGCAGGGGCGCAGGTGGAGTGGTATAACGGAGATATCACACGTACATTTCCAGTCAATGGGAAGTTTACGGATCGACAGAAGGAAGTTTATAATATTGTTTTAGCGGGGCAGGAAAAAGTGATTGAACACATTCGTCCCGGTGTGGCGTTTCATAGTTTGAATGAATTGCTAAAGGCGTATTATTTTGAGGAATTGAAAAAATTAGGTCTGGCAAAGACGATGGATGATGTTTCAAAATATTATTATCATGGTGTGAGCCATTATTTAGGGGCTGAGACCCACGACATAGGAAGATATACGAATAGAGATTTACAGCCAGGAATGGTCCTCACGGTGGAGCCTGGGTTATATATTGATGAGTGGGAGATTGGTATTCGCATTGAGGATGACGTCTTGGTGACGGAAAATGGATGCGAAGTAATGACCAAAAATATGATCCGCACTGTGGAAGATATTGAGGCATTTATGGCTAAAGGAAGAAATGTATGAGTTTCAAAGAGACAGATTTATATCAGCCTATACGGAGTTTTTTGGAAGCAGATGGATACCATGTGCAAGGAGAGGTTAAGCATTGTGACATCGCAGCAACGAAGGGCGAAGAAACGATTATCATTGAGTTGAAGAAAAGTTTTAACTTGAAATTGGTGTACCAAGCGATAGAAAGACAAAGTATTTCGGATCAGGTATTTGTTGCAATCCCCCGCCCACAAAAAGGGCAGGGGGAGCGTGCTTGGAAGGACATGATTAGGCTTTTGAAGCGTTTGGAGATAGGGCTTATGACTGTCGCATTAGATAGCCCACTACAAACGGTTGATGTGTTACTCGAGCCGTCAGAGAGTATGGTACGAAAAAATCGGAAGAAGAAAGAACGCTTGCAAGCGGAAATGGAAAATAGACATATTGCTGAAAATTTGGGTGGGATGACAAGGCGAAAGGTTATGACTGCATACCGAGAAAAATCGATTGAGCTTTGTTGTATGATAGAGCATAAAGGACCAATTTCTATTAAAGATTTGCGAGAAAGTGGCAAGGGTGAAAAATATCCATCTATGTTGCAAAGTAACTTCTATGCGTGGTTTGAAAGGGTAGAAAAAGGTGTGTATGCCCTTTCGGGAGCAGGGATTGAAGCTTTAGAAGAAAAGGATTATACGAAGGTTATACAATATTATAGAAAGATGTATAAGGAGGAAAAAGAATGAGTGTTTTGGGAAATGTACTTTGGTTGATTTGTGGTGGAGTGATTTCGGCTGCTGGGTGGTTTTTGGCTGCTGCTCTTTGTTGTATTACGATAATTGGGATACCAATTGGAGTACAATGTGTAAAGTTTGGAAAGATGGCTCTTTGGCCCTTTGGAACGGAAATCGTTTATGGTGATTTTGGCACAGGTTCCTTTATATTAAATGTAATTTGGCTTATTTTTTGTGGTGTTGAATTGGCGGTGGGGTTTTTGGTACTTGGCGCTTTGTGCTGTATCACGATTGTTGGCATACCTTTTGGGGTACAACATTTTAAATTTGCGAAGCTTGCATTATTACCTTTTGGTGCAGAAATTAGAAATTCACAGATTTGAATAATTGCCACATAGGAAAAATACAAACCGACATAGGCTATGATTTGATATGGTTGAAGTTGTGGTGATTTTTTGAAGGGTGTTTTTTGGTAGGAAGAAATTGCACATACATATAAATGTATTTTTATGAAGCAATGAAATATAACTACACAGTTTATAAGATTTTACGATAACACCCCCTATGCCTTTTGTGAGAGCATAGGGGGTGTTTCGAAAAGATTAGTTTATTTCTGCAATATAGTTGTTGCCAATTAACATATCATAGGTCATTAATTCATGAAGTTCTAACATTTTGTTACGTTTATCAAGATCATCAGATGGAGCATAAAGGTCGTAATATTTGCTCATAACGGGGCAAGTACGGTATAAATCCAGAAGGAAATTTGTTTGGATACACTCTGGCGCATCTATATAGTTTGCCATAAGAGCTGGCAACAAATAAGGGGAAACGTATTCCGTATCTTTGGCAAGGTATTCCTGTCCTGTATCATAGTTTGAAAACATGACGTAGGGCGTTGCAAACATGGTGTATTTTTCAGCTTCTGTCCATTGTGCCGCTGTGGTAGAGGAGATGGCATTGGTGGTTGTATAAGGGTCGAAATTTTCTCCAAGAGTTGGGAGATGATCTCCATACCAAAGTACAATGGTTGGTTTTTCACGTTGCATCACATAGTCATAGATTGTTTTTAGAGCAAGGTCGGAGTTTCGAACGCCTGCGGCATAGTTTTCTAAGGTTAAAACTTGCTTGGGAGATAATGCATCTCCTGTTACTTTTATAATCCTATCTTGTTCTTCAAATTTTTCCTGATACATACTATGGTTTTCCATGGTGATTGCCATGACGAAGGTTGCCACTTCATGAGGTTGTTCTAATTGATAGATAACTTCTTCGGCAATGGTTTCGTCTGTGATGTATGGTCCGCTATTCCAATGTTGCTCTGCGTGCAGGTCATACTCACCTAGGAAATTATCAAAACCCATGAGGGGGTATGCCTTATCGCGGTCATAAAATGTTTTTTGATAGGTATGCAGGCCCACTGCATCGTAGCCTAAATTTTTATAGGTTCTAGGGAAAGAAAAAATATCATCCTTTACATATTGTTGGTATGGGATATTGCCCGGAGGAAGGGCACTGGTGGACATTCCTGTTAAAATTTCAAACTCCGGACGAACAGTACCACCGCCAAAGGTTGGTGAAATCATTTTCCCGCTTGGGTTTGTTTTTGCGATTTCTCTATAGTTTTCCAAAGGGTCGGCGGAAAAAGAAACATCATTTAAGACAGTAGGATCCCAGTACGCTTCGGATAGAACAACAATAATATCGGGGTTTTGAAAAGTTTCGCCACTTGCTGGATCAGGCAAATACTGCTTGAACGAACTTTGGACATAGCTTTTGCTATAATGTTCTGGCTCGCCCGTATTGATGGGAATGAAATTCAAAGCGAAGGCAGTAATAAATCCATGCTCTTGGTATAGTTCGGTTTGTGTTGTTGATTGTTTTATGATGATGCCAAAGATGGGCTTATTGAGCTTTCGGATAGAATTATTTGTTAGCAATTGGCAAAGAAGTATCAAAACAAGTGGGGCGATGCAAACACGCACCTTCCGTTTTATAGAAATCTTAGCATCTATGAAGTATAGCACAATGCAGTAAAACAAGGTGACAAACAAGATCGTCCAGATGCTTTTTGGAATTTCCAGTGTGCCTAAAAATTCTGTGAAGCTTGCGGCATTTTGTGCCAGATAGATGTCGCTGGGAAAAAAATGTTCCTTTAATATGGCGTATTTGAAAAAGTCAATGAGAGATAACGTGATAAAAATCAGGGCGGTCACAAAAGAGGCCACCGCAAGATTGGGTATGATGGCGATGAAAAAAAGAAAAACAAGATAAAGTAGCAATAAGCCATAGACAAAAGAGCCTGTATTTGCAAAAATTAGGGTGCGTAGTTGTTCTGTACTAGAAAAGGATACGTAATTTGCCACTAGGGCAAGGTATAGTGGAAATAAAAATACGATAAGCCATTTGAAGCTTTTTAAAGCTGTAGTGCTATTTAAAAAAATGGCGATTTTTTCTTTTTGTTTTGCAAACGTGGTCATAGGAAATCCTCTCTGTTTTAAAGATATTGTCAAAAAATATTGGATATGGTTACATTTACATGACAAATCATAGCATGAAATTGGCTTTTCTTCAAGGTTGGGTTATGCTATCATAAGTAGAAAGAAAGGGGTAGATATGATGGAAACCATAGGGCTTTATATACACATTCCTTTTTGTAAGAAAAAGTGTCGATATTGTGATTTTCCTTCCTATGAAAATATGGAAGAACGATTTGATGGATATGTTTTTGCCTTGGAGGCAGAAATTGAAAAAAGAGGAGCACACTACAAGGATTTCGCAGTGGGGTCTATTTTTTTTGGCGGAGGCACACCTACAATACTTTCAAAAGAACGGTTAGCAGGTTTGATTGGAAAAATAAAAGAGGTCTTTTATGTGCTGGAGGAAGCGGAAATTACGATTGAGGCAAACCCTGGCACAATAGATCAAGAAAAAGGGATGTTGTTAAAACAGGTGGGATTTAACCGATTGAGTATGGGTGTACAAGCATGGCAAAATCGACTTTTGTCTATTTTGGGACGCATTCACACGATTGAAGAATATCGCAATAACTTTAATAATCTTAGAGAAGCGGGATTTTCAAATATGAATGTAGATTTGATGTTTGCTTTGCCAACACAGACATTTGAGGATTGGCAGGAAACACTGGAAAATATCACACAAATGAATCCGGAGCATATTTCTGTATATAGTTTGATTATAGAAGAAGGTACACCGTTTTACGATGCTTTTGAAAAAGGGGAGTTAGAAGAAACGGAAGAAGAACTTGACAGAAAGATGTATCATTACGCAGTAGCGTATTTAAGAGAGCGTGGATACAAGCAGTATGAAATTTCTAATTTTGCAAAAGAGGGAAAAGAAAGTGCACACAATCAGGTATATTGGTCTATGAGACCTTATTTGGGATTTGGACTTGGTGCACATTCATATATTCAAGGAGTACGTTTTCACAATACTTATGATATGGAGAAATATATTTTGGCAGATGGGGAAGTATCTATATTAGAAGAAGAACATCAACTTATTACAAAAAAAGATGAGATGGAAGAATTTATGTTTTTGGGATTAAGGATGAGTGAAGGCGTTTCTTATGAAACATTTTCTGCTCGTTTTGGCGTTGATATGCGAGAGGTTTATGAAGCGGTGATTTTGCCCTTTGTGCGAGAGGGATTACTACAGGAGACGAACGATGGAATTGCATTGACATCTAGAGGGATAGACATTAGCAATCAAATTTTTGCGCAATTTTTATTAGAAAAATGAGTTACAAGTATATTATTGCGGTTGTTTTGGAAAGTTAAGAAAAAATTTGCAAATTGACACTTGACATTGATTGGTTCGAGTGTTATCTTATCTATATGAATTAGCACTCGGCAGTGGTGAGTGCTAACAATTTGAAAAAGGAGGTGGCTGGATGTCTTTGAATGACAGAAAAATTCAAATTTTACAAGCTATTATTAATGATTACATTGAAACAGCGGAACCAGTCGGCTCCAGAACAATTGCTAAGAAGTATAATTTAGGGATTAGCTCTGCCACAATCAGAAACGAGATGAGTGATCTTGAGGAGATGGGTTTTATCGTGCAACCACATGCATCTTCGGGACGTATTCCTTCGGATACTGGATATCGGCTTTATGTGGATCATTTGATGAAAAAAAGAGAGCTTAGCCTTGAGGAACAGGGATATTTACAAGGTTTGGTTTCTAGAGACATCAATCAGATTGATTTCTTGATGCAAGAAACAGCGAAGGCCATTTCTGCCCTCACAAGCTATACGACCTTTATTTCTGAGCCTGTGGGACAGCGGGCAAGGGTAAAACAAATTCGCTTGTTACCCTTGGATACGATTTCTGTTCTTTTGGTTATTGCAACGGAAGATAATTTTATAAAAAACCATGTAATCAAATTGGGAATTGTGCCAAGTGAAGAAAAGATTTTTGAAATTGGCTA
>JBKEAS010000117.1:0-2012 GCA_047972635.1 Anaerotignum sp. | reverse complement strand
TTTTTAAGTATCCCACCTTTTCTTTTATGACGCCGTTTTCTTGCTCTTTTCGGCGGTTCATATTCCCGCCAATTTTTGCCCTTCATGGTCTATTCACTCCAATAAAAACTTAATTTAATGAGAACTTCAACCTAAATAATGGCTCTATAATAAAGTGTCCCACCAATTTCGTAAAATATACATTACTTTTAAATCATAAATCTTTGATTTTCTTTGGTAATATGCATCACCTTGTCGCCATAACTCTTTTCTTGTAACATACTACAAACCTGAAACTTACCCCAAAAATACGTGTATCCAAATGATCATCATGGCTGCGAGACACATAAATTAATTTATTTTCCCATATAATCATTTGGTTCAAAAAAATCAAACCGTCCATCTTGAGAATAATAATCAAAAACCAAAACTTTATTTTCTGTTTCTACAGAAAATCCGCTGTGATTATAATATATTACTTTCATAAAAATCCTCCTTTTTGTCTGTCAAATCAATATCCATTCCTGTTACATTGCTTTATTGTATCATAGTTTTTTTCTATTTCCACTCTCATAAAAAAGACTTAAGAAAAATCCCAAGTCTTTTTTAATAAATCAAGACTATGCGTATATTTACAAAGCAAATATACTTATAACGGGCGGTTTGCAGGCAAACCTTTATTTTCAGTGGAGGATTGCTATCCCCACTGAAAATAAAAGAATTCCCCCACCACCTTAGGGGTGGGGGAATTCTTCATGTCGGTTAAACTATTTATTTCAAATATGACAAGCAAACTTTACTTTACTTCACGCAACCCACCCGTTTCAGGATCCATGACAAACCCATAAACTTCAATATCACTATGGATGAGCGGATGGTTTCTGACAATTTCTACCGTTTTATGTACTGACTCGCAAACATCCTCAAATCCACTTAGCCATTCAACCGCGTTTTTATGGCTTCTTTCCACCTCATCTAATGCCTCTTGGGTAATTCCCTTTTCCTTCATCTTTTTCACAATTGCCTCTCCGCTCATACCTCGAACACCACAATCATCGTGCCCTATAACCAAAATGGTGTCTACGCCGAGGTCATAAATTGCCACCAAAAGGCTAAAAATAATACTACCATAAGGATGACTAATCATGGCACCTGCATTTTTTATAACTTTCACATCGCCATTTTTCAAGCCCAATGCCGCCGGTAGAAGTTCTGTCATTCTTGTGTCCATACAAGATAAAATTGCCATTTTACGATCTGGATATTTTGAGGTTGAAAACTTTAAATAAATTTCATTATCCACAAAAACCTGATTATAGCGTAATAATTTCTCTACTTCTGCATTCATTATTCGTCATCCTCCCTACCCTTATCCTTATCTTTTGTCTCACGGTTAGAACCATAAAACAATTCGCCTTACTGTAACAAAAATAGCATTTTTAACCAAGCTAGCTGCATCTAAAAAGTATTCAAAAAGAGCCTTACGGCCCCATTCCAAAAAGCATTTTTTGCCTATTAAAAACATGAGTAAACTGCTCTTTTCTTGGATGCAATCGTATAAAAAAGACATTGTTACTTTCACTTATTCTAATCATATCATAAATTTTAGGTTTACGTAAAGCAAATATTTCCCCTCATTGCTTTTACCCTCAGACAAAATGCGACAAAATTTGTCCGCCCCTACAAAAATCCCCCCATCGAAATCATATGCGATGGGGGGATAAAAAACAAAATGCACTCTTGTAAAATTTCCCAAAAAATTATTTTTCTTTGATCGTTACCAAATTATTCGCTTGCTTTGTCAACGTATAGGTTTTTATCTTACTATAGCCATTGGTCGATTTTATCATGACCTTCAATTCATGTGTTCCCACAGATACTCCACCTGCGTCTATATTGCACGCATAAGGTATTGTTCCAGCAGAAGGATGTTTTTTACCGTCTAAGAAATAGTCCACCGTAACAGGAATGTCTCCGGGCAAAATACAATATGTAGCAAGCGAAATCTCAGCCAAATCGTCTTGATAGTTTGA
>JBKEAS010000086.1:0-11375 GCA_047972635.1 Anaerotignum sp. | reverse complement strand
AAGTTACCGGCACGTTGTGTAAGTTGTAAGAAAGCTTTTGGATAATTTTCTTTTCCTTCGTTGTAAACGTAAAATCCAGCCTCGGTGCCTAAAAGAGCAATGTCAGCAGAATTTGAGAGTAATGCTGTCATTGATTTGTCTGCACCATTGCCAATGGTCATTGATACATCAAGGCCTTCTTCTTCAAAAAAACCTAATTCCAGAGCAACATATTGAGGAGCATAGAAAACAGAATGTACAACTTCATTGACTCTAACAGGAGTTAAGTTTTGGCTTGTAGTTGGCTTTGAGGAGCAAGCGGGCAAAAGAGAGAATGACATGACACTTGCTAATAAAATAGATACAAATTTTTTCATGAATGACCTCCGATGGGTATTTTTAATGATACTATATGCAGTGGTGGTGAAAAATTAAATTGTCCGTAGGAATTTTTTGGTTTTTGTAATATGATTTTTTTCTATTTTAGTGTATAATATACAGTAACGATGGTTATGTGTGACTTCAATTTCTAAAGTTTCCCGGTGTGGGTTTTTATAAAAAATCAGGAGGTCTATAATGACTGAGAAAATTATGCTGATAGACGGAAACAGTATTGTAAACCGTGCTTTTTATGGTGTACCTTTGTTGACAAATAGTGAGGGACGTTACACCAACGGTGTTTATGGATTTTTAAATATTATATTTAAATTGATGGATGAGGAAAAACCGGATTATTTGGCGGTTGCCTTTGACTTGAAGGCACCGACGTTTCGACATAAGGAATTTGATGGCTATAAGGGCACCAGAAAAGGTATGCCCGATGAGTTGCGTGAGCAGATGCCTTTATTAAAGGAAATGCTTCATGCAATGAACATTCAAACGTATGAAATGGAAGGCTATGAGGCCGACGATATTTTAGGTACATTATCTTTGTTGGCTGAAAAGCAGGGGGTTTTGCCTGTTGTTGTTTCTGGAGATCGTGATTTATTGCAGCTTGCAAGCGAGACTGTGAAGGTGCGTATTCCCAAAACTAAGGGCGGGAAAACAGAAACGGAAGATTATTTTGCAAAAGATGTTGTTGAAAAATATGGGGTGACGCCGTTAGAATTTATTGATGTGAAAGCATTGATGGGGGATACCTCTGACAATGTTCCGGGTGTACCTAGTATTGGTGAAAAAACGGCAGCGAAAATCATCCAAACCTATCATGATTTGGAAAATGCCATTGCGCACGCGGACGAAGTTTTGCCTAAAAAAGCTTCGCAAAATTTGAAAGAGTTTCAAGAACAAGCGAGACTTAGTAAATTTTTGGTGACCATTGTGAGGGATATGCCAATTACCTTTGAAAAAGAAAAAACTGCATTGAAAGATTTATTCAATCCTACGGCATATAACTTAGTAAAGCGATTAGAGCTAAAGAGTATGTACGACCGTTTTGAATACAATCGTTTTGATAAGGAAGAAGTGAAAGAGGTAGAAATAGAGGATTTTCAGGGGATTTATAGCTTTGATGAAGCAAAAGCTTTTTTCTTGAAGCTTGAAAAGAAGGAAACAGCCTATATTCTCTTTTCAGATGAAACCGATTGTTTGGGGATTGCATTGTATCAAGAGGGGGTGGGCGGTTGTTGGTTGGAAATTGGCGAAAAACTTTCAACCAAACAATTTTTTGAAATCGTCGCACCATTTTTTGCAGATAGCGAATTTGTTAAAATTGGCCATGATGTAAAAAAGGATTTGAAGTTACTCAGATATCATACTGGTGAAATGGCTGAAATTTCTTTTGATACTGCCATTGCCGCTTATATTTTAAATCCAACAGGTTCTTCTTATGCGTATGATGATTTGGCAAGGACTTTTTTAAACCAAGTTCACCCATCTGCACAGGAATTTTTTGGCAAGGGGAAAACAAAAAAAAGTTTTTGCGATTTTTCGGTAGAGGAAAGGCGGAATTTTGTTGTTTCTCAGGCAAAGGTGGTTTTTGAAGTAAAAAAAGTATTGAAAAAACAGTTAAACGAAAATGGACAAAATCAGCTGTTTTATGAGATTGAAATGCCTTTGATTTATGTTTTAGCAGATATGGAAGAGTGTGGAATTAAGATAGATAAAAATGCTTTGTTGCAATATCAAAAGAATTTGGAAGAAAGCATTGATGTCATTTCCAAAGAAATTTATGAGCTTTCTGGAGAAGTATTTAACCTAAATTCGCCGAAACAGCTTGGTGTGATATTATTTGAAAAGTTAGGCTTAAAAGGTGGTAAAAAGACAAAGACAGGGTATTCTACTGCTGCCGATGTTTTGGAAAAATTAAAGTATGAGCATCCAATTGTAGAAAAAATATTGTACTACCGTCAATTGGCAAAACTCAAGAGTACGTATGCCGATGGATTGCTTGCAGTTATGGACGAAAAGACAGAGAAAATTTATTCCACATTCAATCAGACCATTACGGCAACAGGGCGTATCAGTTCAACAGAACCAAATTTACAAAATATCCCTGTTCGCTTGGAATTGGGCAGAGAGCTCAGAAAGATATTTATTCCGGAAAATAAGGAATATTGTTTTTTGGATGCGGATTATTCTCAAATCGAGTTGCGTGTTCTTGCGCACATTGCTGAGGATGAAACACTTATAAATGCTTTTTGCAACAATCAGGATATCCATAGATTAACGGCGTCACAGGTATTTCATGTACCTTTTGATGAAGTTACGTCACAACAAAGAAGTAATGCGAAGGCGGTAAATTTTGGCATTGTTTATGGCATTGGTGCTTTTAGCCTAAGCCAAGATTTGGGAATTACCAGAAAAGAAGCAGAACAGTATATTTTGGAATATTTTGCAAAGTACCCAAATATCAAAAAATATTTAGATGAAACCATTGAACAGGCGACGGAAAATGGTTATGTTTCTACTCTTTGGCAGAGAAGGCGGGCAATGCCTGAGCTACAAAGTAAAAATTTTATACAACGATCCTTTGGAGAACGGGTGGCGATGAATATGCCCATTCAAGGAAGTGCGGCAGATATTATCAAAATCGCTATGGTTCGTGTGCATAAGGCATTGCAAGAAGGTGGATACCGTTCACGTTTGATTTTGCAAGTGCACGATGAATTGTTGATTGAAACGTATTTGGAAGAAAAGGAAGCAGTTGCGAAGATTTTGAAAGAAAATATGGAACATGCAGCAGAACTGCAAGTTCCTTTGGATGTTGATGTTCATGAAGGAAATTCGTGGTTTGAGGCAAAATAAAAAGAGGGATAAAACGATATGAAAGTAATTGGTTTAACGGGTGGTACAGGTAGCGGAAAAGGTGTTGTGAGCAAATGTTTGGAAGAAGCTGGGGCAGTCGTTATCGATGCTGATTTCATTGGTCATGAAATAATAAAAAAAGGAAACCCTGCATATTGTGAATTGGTGGATTATTTTGGAGACCAGATTTTACAAGAAGATGGCGAAATTTTTCGCCGCAAGTTGGGTGAAATTGTTTTTAGCGAAAAGGAAAAATTGGAATTTCTTAACCGCTGTACCCATAAATATATCGCACAAGAAATTTTGCGAAAAATTGATATGGAACAAAAATTAGGATGTGCGAAGTTGATTGTGATTGATGCACCATTACTGATTGAAGTAGGATTTGATAAAATTTGTGATGTAGTTTGGGTTGTGTATGCCGATGAAGAAGTACGTGCCAATCGTGTTATGCAACGAGATGGCATTACATATGAAATGGCGAAAGCTCGCATTGGAAATCAGAAATCATGGGAAGAGTATAAGCGTCATGCTGTGGAAGTGCTTGATAATAGCACTACGGTTGCTGATATTCGGAACCAAGCAGAATTGTTATTCAATAAATATCGTGCATAACTTTTTGTGATTTCAGCGTAGCAAACTGCCAAAGAAGGTATATATGCTGAAGTATAAATTGTTTTTTGGTAAAAATTTTAAGGTTAGAAAAAAGAGTTTTGATAAAATTAGATTATAGAATTGTAGGTGAAAGGATGGTTCGATTTATTAAAAAGATGTTTACCTATTCCATTTTGCTTTTTGTTATGGGTGTGCTTGGGTATTTTTTGATCCTACCTAAGGTATTACCTGTAAAGTATAAAGAACAGGTTCAAAAGTATGCAAATTTGTATGATTTGGAAGAATCGTTGATATATGCTGTTATTTTTTGCGAGAGCCACTTTGACCCTGACGCCCATTCTAGAGCAGATGCAAAGGGCCTGATGCAGGTAACAACTGAAACGGGCTGGTGGATTGCTAGTCATCTAGATATTGATGTAGAAACCATAGATTTAAAGGATCCGGAAACCAGTATTGCGGTAGGAACTTGGTATTTACATTGGCTAGAAGAAAAATTTCATCAGGTTCAACCTACGGTGCTTGCGGCATATAATGCGGGGCATGGCAAGGTGAGTCAATGGCTTGCGGACGAAAAGTATAGCGAAGATGGATATCATTTAGAAGAGATACCTTTTGCTGAAACAGATACTTATGTTAAAAAAGTTCAATTTGTACAAAAGTTGTATGAAATTTGTTATGGTATGTAGCTTTGGGAGGCACATATGAAAAAGAGATTAACTATTTTACTATTTCTATGTTCTTTGATTTTTTCGGGATGCTCTAAGGGTGACGAGGAAAGCAAGGACTATACTGTTTCTGGAGGTGTGGAAGAGAGTCAAGAAGATAACCGTATTTTGACGCTATCTATGCGTGTGCCGGAAACATTAAATCCATTGCGTAACAAAGAAGAAACGGTGGATACGATATTGAAGCTCGTGTTTCAACCGCTTATTTCCATTGATGAAACAGGGAAGCCTTCGCCGTCCATTGCAGAAAGTTGGAATTTTTCTGAAGATGGGCGTACACTTTCCGTTCAACTTCGTTCAAATATCCAGTGGCATGATGGATCGAATTTAACTGCAAGAGATGTGGCATTTTCCATAGATACCATTCGTGCAGCGGAAGATGGTACTGTCTATAAAAAGGTTTCAAACTATATTTCTGGCTATAAGCAAACGGGTTCACATTCGTTAGATATCTATTTTAATACAGCTTTTAGTAAAAACATAGCGGTGCTGAATTTTCCGGTTATTTCTGCATCTTACTATCAAGGGCAGACGGACCTCCAAAGTCAGGTTAATTTGTCACCTATGGGTAGTGGGCCGTATGCGATGCAATCGTATTCTGTTGCGTCGGAGTTGAAATTAAAATCAAATCCGACTTATATTGATGGAGAAGCACAGGTAAAGACCATATCTGTTCGGACTACAGGTGGGGAAGAAACGGATGTTTATTCTTTTGCACAAGGCATGACAGATGTTATTGTTGCCGATGCTTTTGAAACAGGACGTTATATGGACGAGGGCGTTTCGGGAATATATCAATTTTCTTCTAACCAGTATGATTTTGTTGGATTTAACTTTCGAAATCCCTTATTCCAAGACAAGAGTATGCGTCAAGCTATTGCTTACGCATTGCCTAAAGAGGCTATCTATGAAAATGTGTATTTAAAGTATGCAGAGATAGCCAGTGCACCAGTAAGTCCTGCTTCTTGGTTATATGAAGAAAATGTTGTTCCATATACGTTTGATACAACCATGTCAGCAACATTACTAAAAAATCTTGGTTGGGTTGATAGCAACGGTGATGGAAGGTTAGAAAAAGATGGAGAACAGCTCCATGTAACGATTTTGGCTAATCAGAAAAATGGAGCAAAAAAACAGGTGGCAACAAAGCTAAAGGATGAATTAACGCTTTTAGGATTTGATGTTTCGCTAGATATTTTGCCATTTGAGCAATATCAAGAAAAGTTTGTAAGTGGCGATTTTGATTTGGTTGTTGGTGGATGGCAAATGTCGCCGGTTACTGATTTGTATTCTTTTTTTGGTAGCAATGGCGATTTGAATTATATCGGATATCATGATGAACAGATGGACGCTTTACTAAATGCGGCAAACCAAGCTGTTGGCGAAGGTCAAACTTTGTTGGCATATAGTAGTTTACAAAAACGCATTGCTGAGGAATTACCTTATATTAGCGTTGTTTTTCAAAATGAAGCCATGTTTACCTCTAATAGAGTTGGTGGTACGATTGTGCCGGTAGATGCGAATATTTTTCATACAATCAATCAATGGACATTTGACAGCGATGCTGAATAGGGGGAGTATATGTCTGAATTACGAAAAAATCCTTTTACGGGCGAATGGACCCTTTATGCGGAAAATAGAAAAAAACGTCCGAATGATTTTTTGCACAAAGTAGAATTGGTAGAAAAAGGGAAGGAAAACTGTCCTTTTTGTGGTGGACACGAGGATAAAACAACGCCTGCACTTTATCAAGATGGGCAAGATGATAATTGGCAGATCAGAGTTTTTTCGAATATGTTTCCTGCTGTGAGCCAATCTGCTAAGGCGTTGGAACAAGATTCGTTTTATGAACAAGTAGCAGGACGGGGTATGCATGAAGTTTTGGTTGATACTTCATCGCATGAAGCGACCATTGATCAATTTTTGCCAGAGCAGGTTGCCGAAATTTTTCGTGTTTTACAAGAAAGATATGCCAATATGTTGAAAGAAGATACTGTGAAATATATCCAGATTTTTAAAAATTGTGGGCCTTCTGCGGGAATGAGTATCCGCCATTCGCATTGGCAGATTATGGGGTTACCGGTTGTACCGCAAAGAGTGGAAGCGATGAAGGTGCATATGAAAGAAGCGGATTGCTTTTTTTGTAAAATGTTAGAGTATGAAAAAAAGGAGAATATCCGTATTGTAGGTGAGAATGAGTCATTTTTGGCAATCACACCGTATGCCTCTCGTTTTCCATATGAGGTATGGGTATGTCCCAAAGGGCATAGTTCAAGTTTTGTGAATGTGACAGAAAAAGAGCGAAGCGAGTTATCCATTTTGTTGCAGGAAATTTTACAAAATGTATGTTTGATACGAAAAGATGTAGGTTATAATATTTGTTTGATCGATGCTGCTGTGGGCGAAGATTTTCATTGGCATATTGAAATTCTCCCACGGATTGGTGGGTTTGCGGGCTTTGAATATGCAACAGGGTGCTATATTAATCCCATCTTACCCGAACAAGCGGCAACTTATTATCGGGAAAAAGATGAGTAATTTAAACTATGATGTTAAAAAATTCTTTATAAAGTAAGTATCATATCTTGAATGAAGATGAATGAAAGTGTAAAAAACCTTTCGCATTTTAAAATGCGAAAGGTTTTTTTGGTATTGGCTAGTAAAAAAAATAAAGAAAAAACCGAACAAATATTGTTCGGTTTTAGTGCGGATGGTGGGACTCGAACCCACACGATATCACTACCGCCAGATTTTGAGTCTGGTGCGTCTGCCAGTTCCGCCACATCCGCAAGGAAAACTGCTTGTTTATATTAACATAAAATCAAATATCATGCAAGCAGTTTTTTTGTTTTTTTTATAAAAAATTACATTTTTTCTGGTTCTGGATATTCTTCGCCAAAGGTATCAACGCTTACATTAGCCATAACCTGATCTTCCACAGGACGATCTCCGCGGCTAGTGGAAACAGTCGCAATTGCGTCTACGATATCTAGGCCTTCGATTACCTTGCCAAAAGATGCATATTGACCATCCAAATGAGGAGATTTTTCATGCATAATAAAGAACTGAGAACCACCACTGTTGGGGCTCATTGCACGAGCCATGGAAAGCACGCCTTTGTCATGGAGCAAGTCATTTTTAAACCCGTTCATAGAAAATTCGCCTTTGATTTGATAGCCAGGGCCACCCATGCCGGTACCATCAGGACAACCGCCTTGGATCATAAAGCCGTTGATTACACGGTGGAAAATCAGACCATTGTAGTAGCCTTTGTTTACCAAAGAAATAAAGCTGTTTACTGTATTTGGAGCGATTTCTGGATAAAGTTCTGCCTTGATGATGTTACCATTTTTCATTTCAAAGGTGATAATTGGATTTTTTGCCATTGTTATATTCCTCCCCTATTTAAAATATAAGTTTTGTGTAAAATCTTTTGATTTGAAGTAAAACATCTATCGTTTTTGTAAGTAAGAATCTTGTTTGAATAAAAGGTTTCTTAAATCAAAAAACGGATAACTTGCTCATTATAGCATAATATATTGCGGTAATCAAATATTCTCGTCGACCTTATCTTGGCTGTCTAAGGTAACCAGAACCAACTCGGGTCGATTAAAGATACGGAAGGGAAACGTGCTGTTGCCTAAGCCACGGCTTACCACCATGGCGGTGTTTTCCTTTTCGTAAATTCCAGAGGTATAGTCTGGAAAAAAGCCTTGATTTGGGGCGAAAATTCCGCCAATAAAAGGAAGTCTAATTTGACCACCATGGGCATGACCTGTAAAAGCAAGGTTAATATCGTTTTCCGCATAGGTTTCAAATAGTTCTGGGCGATGTGAAAGAAGAATGCTAAAGCGTTCATTCTCATCACTTTTTAAGGTGGAGAGTGCTTTCTTGAGATATGGATTTACTCGTTTATCAGCAAGGCCGATTATTTCCAAAGTATTGCCATTTCTGTGTATAACAGATTTTCCGTTTTCCAATACGGTTACGTTTGCATTGATCAATCTTTTTTCAAGTTCGTAAAACTGGCCGGATTGGTGTTCGTGATTTCCGGTAACATAATAAACGGGTGCAATGTTTACTGCTTCATCTATAAAAATCATTGCTGTATCCAAATTTGTGCGGTTTCGATCAATTAAATCTCCGGTAATAACAATAATGTCAGGTGCTGCATTTTTTATTTTACTCAGAAGTTGTTCTTGATTTTGACCAAAAGCTTTATTTTGTAAATCTGAAACTTGTAAGATCTTATAGTTATGAAACCCAGGGGGCACATTTTTTGTGTAGGTTATTTTTGTCAACATAAGTCCGTTGTTTTGCCAAAATAAAAAAGCTCCTGTTAAAAATAAAGTACAAGTAAGTTTTGTTTTGAAAAATTTCAAAAGAAATCACCACCAATTTATATTTTTTGATATACTTTACTAGATTATAAGTGTGCTTTTCCTGGAAAACAAGATTTTTTTTGGTTGCTGATGTATTATTAAATTTCTTGTAGTATATTTTTAAGATAAAGGTAAGATGTTTTATTTTATCTTGTTTTTTTGAAGTAAGAATATACAGTAGGGCTAAGAATAGATTGGTTTCAGCGCTTCTTGTATGATTGAAGCCATGCTATATCCATGATATACTAAAAAAGAGGGGGGACGATATGAGAACGATCTTTCATATTGACGTGAATAATGCATTTTTGAGTTGGAGTGCAATTGAGTTGTTGAAAGAAGGTAGTATGCAGGATTTGCGTACGGTTCCCTCGGCAGTTGCAGGAAATAGTGAAAGTAGGCATGGGATCATTCTTGCCAAAAGTACCCCAGCAAAAAAATTCGGCATTATAACAGGAGAGCCTAAGTGGTTTGCTTTGCAAAAATGTCCTGAATTAATTTTTGTATCTCCTGACTTTGCTTTGTATAGTAGAAATTCAAAAGCAATGTTTGAGATCCTCTCAAATTATTCAGATCGCATTGAGCAGTTTAGTGTAGACGAGGGATTTCTTGATTATACAGGTATGGAACAACTTTTTGGTTCACCATTAGAAGCAGCAGAAAAAATCAAAAATCAGATTAAAAATGAATTAGGCTTTACTGTAAACATTGGGATAAGTTCGAATAAGCTTTTGGCAAAGATGGCGGGAGAGTTGGAAAAACCCGATAAAATTATAACGCTTTACCCGGAAGAAATGAAAGAAAAATTTTGGCCTTTGCCCGTTGGAGAGATGTTTATGGTGGGTAGAAAAATGGCACCTCGCCTGAAAAAAATGGGTATACGTACCATAGGCGAATTGGCAAAATATCCTATGCCGCTTTTAGAAAAAGAGTTTAAAAGTTATGGAAGAATGCTTCATGCATATGCAAATGGCATTGACGATACGCCTGTTGCAAATGCACAAGAGGTGCATGAGGCAAAAAGCATCGGAAATGGTACAACCATTGCGTATGACGTGGAGGAAGCGGAAGAAGCGTATAAAGTTCTTCTTTCTTTGGCAGAAAGAGTTGCTATGCGTTTGCGAGCTGAAAAGTTGTGCGCAAGGGAAATTGGAGTGACGATTAAAACTTCTGATTTTCAAGTATATTCCCATCAAAGCAAAGTGTTAAATGCCATTGACTGCACAAATGCAGTTTATGAAATATCGAAAAAGATTTTTGATCAGGCGTGGAAAAAAGAACCTATTCGTTATTTGGCAATTCGTGCAGGGCATCTTTGTAAGGATGAGTATGTTCAACTTTCCATATTGGAGCAGGACAGGATAAAGGAAAAACAAGCAGATGTGGCGATGGATTTGCTTCGGAAGAAATATGGAAAAGAAACGGTGAAAAGATCTACCTTTGCGGGTGGGATTGAGCCACCATACCAAGGTGGGAATTTAAAATAATTTTTATTTAGAAAATGTTGAATATAGACAATATTGCTGTTAAAACAAAAGGAGTAAAATAAGATGGAATTGGAGAAAATATTTTCAGAGGAATGGACAAAAAGAATAGAAGCGTCACATGGTATGGACGACTATAATGGAGCCAGATTATTAAAAAATATTGAAGCATATGGTGGCGTGTCGGTTGCACGTAGGATGATAGGCAGAGATGGAAGTTCAGAGAATTTTGAGATTTTGAAAAAAAATAATCGTTTGGATCTATCTCTGGAATCTTTGATTGTTAAGGCGGAGTATGCCGATTTGTTTGAGGATGATGAGGTGAATAATTCTTTGGCTTTATTATGCGATTGTGGATATTTTGGTTAAGAGGTGAGTCGAATGACAGAGGTCGCTTTGTAAAGAGGATCGCTTTTTAATTTGTCAACGCCCATATCATAAAGCCAGGGGTCTTTTATGGGAGTTTGTTGGTGGGAAAAGAGAGCATTGTGAGAGCAAGGAAGAAGCGCTTATAAGAGAATGTCAAGAGGAATTGGGTGTTTTTGTTGAAGTGGGAGAGGTTTATATGGAACTTAGCCACATCTATCCCGATATTGCAATAGAAATTACGTTATATAAAGCCAAGATTTTGCAGGGAGCATTGCAGATGCTAGAGCATAATGATTTGCGTTGGATTAGTGTTGATGAAATAAAAGGCTTCGAATTTTGTCCTGCAGATGAGATAATTTTACAACGATTACTGACTGAAGGATTGTAGGAAAAAATGTTATAATGGGATTTTTGATGAATGTTTAGAATGTTTGTTGAAAAATAGATAAATTAAGGCTATCTTATTGTATTTTTTTGCAAAATTTCTTATAATATACTATGTGAAATGGGTAAAATAAGAAATACGATTGGTTAGTAATGAAAAGAAATGTTGCCAGACTTTATGATAGTATGGGCTT
>JBKEAS010000059.1:0-4218 GCA_047972635.1 Anaerotignum sp. | reverse complement strand
CGATTTTCATCATGCAATCCTCCATTTTAGGTACGATAGTCGCCGTTAATTTTCACATAATCATATGTTAAGTCACAACCCCAAGCCGTTGCTGTAGCATTGCCTTGGCAAAGCTCTACTTTTACGTGTACTTCTTCTTCTAAAAGCACAGCCTTTGCCAATGCTTCGTCAAAGGCAACACCAGCACCATGTTCACAAACGTGGATACTGCCTTTTTTGGAGGAAATATCAACAGAAATCGTATCTACATTAAAGTCACCTTCTGTGTAGCCGATCGCACAAAGGATACGTCCCCAGTTTGCATCCGCACCAAAAAGAGCGGATTTTACAAGGCTTGATGTGATGATAGATTTTGCAATGGATTTTGCTAAGGGGATAGAGGGTGCGCTACTTACTGTGCATTCCAAAAGTTTTGTTGCACCTTCGCCATCGCCTGCGATTTGTTTTGCCATAGAGGTACAAATTTCTTTTACCACTGCCACAAAGGAGTTGAAGGCAACGCCTTCTTTGTCGATGATTGCATTTTCTGCCATGCCGTTTGCCATAATCGAAACCATGTCGTTTGTGGAAGTGTCGCCATCAACACTAACCATGTTGAATGTATCATCCACTGCGAGTTTTAAGGCTTTTTGTAGCATAGGTGTTGTTATGGCTGCATCTGTGGTTAAAAATCCAAGCATGGTTGCCATGTTTGGGTGGATCATGCCACTGCCTTTTGCCATTGCCCCAATGGTCACTGTTTTGCCATCAATTTCGATGGTATAGGCTTCTTCTTTTGCTTTTGTGTCGGTGGTCATGATTGCCTCTGCTGCAAAAAATCCACCATCTTGGCTTAGTTGTGGTGCAAGCTCTTTGATGCCTTTTTCGATGGGTGCTAGGGGCAAAATAGCACCAATGACACCGGTTGAGGCAATGATAATATCTTTTGGGTCAAGGCCTAGTGCATCGGCTGCCATTTGGCACATTGATTCTGCTTTTTCTACGCCGTCGGCGTTACAGGTGTTGGCGTTACCGCTATTGCAAATCATCGCTTGCGCCATACCGTTTTGGATGTTTTTTCTTGTTACAGTAATGGGAGCACCATAAACCTTGTTTTGTGTGTAAACAGCAGCAGCTGTGCAAGGTGTTTGGCTATAAATCATGGACAAGTCTTTTTTGTTTGAATTTGCACGGATGCCACAATGAAGGCCACCTGCAAGAAAGCCTTTTGGAGCAGTAATTCCTCCGGTTATTTTTGGCATAAAAAATTCCTCCTCTATAATAATCCTTTGGTTTCGTTTAGACCAAGGGCAATATTCATATTTTGCACAGCCGCACCGGAAGCACCTTTTCCGAGGTTGTCAAAGATGCAAACGAGTGTCATTCGTTCGTCGTTTCCTTCCACGTAAAGTGTTAAGGCATTGCTGTTTTGTATTTTGTTTGAGGCTAAAAATGAGGTTTCCTCTTCTAAAACTTCTATAAAAACGGAGTCCTTATAGAAATCTTTTAGCAAGGTTACAAGTTCTGCCTTTGTTACCTTTTTTGAAAAAAGGTTTTGATGAAGCGGGATGCAAGTTTGCATACCACGGTAAAAATCGCAAACAATAGGCACAAATACAGGAGCAGTAGAAATGCCAGTGATATGTTGCATTTCGGGTAAGTGTTTATGCATTTGGCCTAAGGCGTATTGCCTCGGGCTATCTAGGAATGTGTGCCTGTTGGAATGTGTTTCATATTCTTCAATCATGCTCTTTCCGCCACCGCTATAGCCTGTTATGCTGTGGGCGCTAAAGGGATAACTAGGGTTTACAATTCCAAGGTGTATCAGTGGGTATATGGCTGCGATAAATCCCGTTGCGTGGCAACCTGGATTTGCAATCCTTTTAGAGGAAGCGATTGCTTTTTTGTGTTCTTTGGAAAGCGCGGGCAATCCGTAAGTCCAAAGGGGGTGGGGTCTATGCGCCGTACTGGCATCGCTGCTGCGCGTATTTGGGATGTCAACCATTTTTACGGCTTCTATTGCCGCCTCGTCTGGTAGACAAAGAAATACAACATCGGCAAGGTTCATGAGCCTTTTTCTCTCAGCATCGTTTTTTCTGAGGAAATCGTCAATTAACAAAAGCTCTATATCTGGGTGATGTTCAAGACGTTCACGCAGTTGTAAGCCTGTGGTGCCGGCTTGGCCATCTATGTAAACTTTGTATTTCATAGTAAGTCCCCTTTTCCAATCGATATTTTTAATTATTATATACCTTTTGGCTGTAAAGTTCAATACATAAATGCATAATTATACAATATATTCGGAATGGACCTCGACGTGTATTGATTTTATATTTGCAAAAGATAAATTGCATAAGTTTGCGTACAAAAAAATGAAAAGTTTTATAGAAATAGCAATATGCATGTTTTTGTTGGTAATAATTCGTTGGAAGGTGAGGAAAGAATACGAATGTCTTAGTTGAATAATATACGAATAACTTTTTAAAAATTCAGAGAATACTGATTACGAATTGGTGAATAATATGCAATTGGTTGTATATATCAGTATAAAATATGATTAGATTTCAAAACAGCATGAATATTGAAACCCATCTGTGAATAAGAAGCATAGAAAAAATTGAAACGTACAACGAAATAACGGTGTATATGTTTGATTTCAAAATTTTGTTATGGTATGATGTGAATAAAAAGGGGGTAATAAAATGACATATGAAGAAGTATTGAAAAATGCAAGAGAAAGCATCGGGGATAAATGTTTTTCCTGTCCTGTTTGTAACGGCAAGGCTTGTGGGAACAAAATTCCAGGGCCTGGCGCAAAGGGTGTTGGTAATACAGCAGTTGCCAATTTTGAGGCTTGGAATAAGATTTATCTGAATATGGATACCATATGCGAAAATAAACCCGTAGACACATCGATCCGTTTGTTTGGTCAAACATTCGCTTATCCATTTTTTGCAGGGCCTGTAGGGGCTGTGCAATTACATTATGGTGATAAATTTGACGATGTAACATATAATGATATTTTGGTGCCGGCGTGCAAGGAGTGTGGCATTGCGGCATTTACCGGAGACGGGGTAAACCCCGAAGTGATGAAGGGTGCAACCAAAGCCATCAAAGCGGCAAATGGGCTGGGTATTCCTACCATCAAGCCATGGAACAAGGAAACAGTTGAAGAAAAAATGGAACAAGTAGCAGCAAGCGGTGCCTTTGCAGTTGCGATGGACATAGATGCAGCGGGGCTACCGTTTTTAAAAAATCTCACACCACCTGCAGGGAGTAAAACTGTGGCTGAGTTAAAAGAAATCATTGGACTTTCGAATGTTCCTTTTATTGTAAAAGGGATTATGAGTGTCAAAGGTGCCTTAAAGGCAAAGGAAGCGGGTGCAGCGGCGATTGTTGTTTCAAATCATGGCGGGCGTGTACTTGATGGTTGTGGGGCGACGGCTGATGTTTTGGAAGAAATCGTAAAAGCGATAGATGGAAGTATGAAAGTATTTATTGATGGTGGTATACGCACAGGCGGAGATGTATTGAAAGCGCTTGCTATGGGGGCGGATGCTATCATTATTGCGCGGCCTTTTGTGACTGCACTTTACGGTGGCGAGGCAGAAGGTATTGAAACGTATGTAAATAAAATTGGCGAAGAGTTACGTGATGCCATGGCTATGTGCGGTGCGAGCAGTATTGCGGACATCACAAGGGACATGGTCAGGAGATAAAGGTCAAGAGAAAGGTCAAGAGAAAGGTCAAGAGAAAGACCTTGAGGGCGTTGCCCTCAAGCACCCACAAGGGTTATCACCCTTGACCCATTCATTAAGGGCAGACATACGTCTGCCCTTAATTTTATGTTTGAGAAGATATTTCATAACCCCCTATCGAAAACGTAGTTTTCGAAAATATAGGGTTAAGGGCAAAGCCCTTATAGGGTTTTAGGGACGACGTCCCTAAGGTTTTAGTCCCTTGACCTTGTCTTAGTCCCTTGACCTTGTTTTAGAATTCAGCATTTTTCACTGTTCTGGGGTAAGGGATTACGTCACGGATGTTGCCCATACCTGTCAAATACATTACTGCACGTTCAAACCCTAAGCCAAAGCCTGCGTGCCTGGTGCCACCGTATTTTCTGAGGTCAAGATACCACCAGTAGTCCTCTTTGTTAAGCCCAAGTTCGTCCATACGTTTTTCCAGTAAATCAAGACGTTCTTCTCTTTGGCTGCCGCCGATGATTTCGCCAACACCGGG
>JBKEAS010000039.1:0-4128 GCA_047972635.1 Anaerotignum sp. | reverse complement strand
CTTAGATTTAAGTGCAAGGGCATATCACAAAATATTAAAAGTAGCACGAACCATTGCAGATTTAGATGGTAGCGACGAAATCAAATTGCCACACTTGGCAGAGGTTTTGCAATACCGTTCTCTAGACCGTAAGTATTTCCCCTAAAGCATAATTGAAATTTTCTACAAAAATTGTGATATTAATGAAGTGGGAAAATATATTTTTAGATAGTTCAAAGGAATGACGGATTTTTTCTTCATTCCTTTTTTCTATGTAGTTACAGTTTTTATCTAAGAATTGTTTTTTTTGATAAATCATGATACCTTAATAGCATAATAATAAAAAAAGTGGAGGCACTTCAAATGGAAAAAATACTTCGTGTTTTACCAGGTTTTATAATCGCTATCATAATTGCTATCATCGCACAAATATTAGAAAATTTATTGCCAATACACTTTATTGGCAGTTCGGTTATCGCTATGTTTATTGGTATGTTTATTCACCAAATATATAAACCAAGCCCCCGAACAAAGCCTGGCATTGTGTTCACTTCAAAAAAAATCTTAAAGTTTGCCATTGTCTTATTGGGAGCATCATTAAGTGTTAGCACCATCTTAAGTGTCGGACGTCTTTCCCTAACAGTTATATTTTTTACACTGCTCACTTGCTTTGGTGGGGGTTATTTTATAGGAAAGGCTTTGGGACTGAACTGGAAACTTTCAAATTTAATTTCTGCCGGAACAGGCATTTGTGGTGGCTCAGCCATTGCAGCCATCGCCCCTGTCATTGAAGCGGACGATAAAGATATTGCTTATGCCATCAGTGCCACCTTCTTATTTGATATGGCAATGATTATCATCTTCCCCATCATCGGAAAAGCCTTAGGGCTTAGCGATATCGCTTATGGACTTTGGACAGGTACCGCTGTCAATGACACCTCAAGCGTGGTTGCTGCTGGCTATGCTTTTTCCGAATCTGCGGGTGATTTTGCGACTATGGTAAAACTAACAAGAACATTAGCCATCATTCCAACCGTCCTTGTTTTTGCGTTCATACATATGCGAATAACAACAAAAGAATTGGCAGTTAACAAAGAAGTTGGGATTACATCACAAGTAAAAATAACAAAGCTTTTCCCTTGGTTCATCTTGTTTTTTATTGGAATGTCAATGATAAATAGCCTTGGTTTTATTCCATCAGATGTTTCGCTTCTTCTCAAAAAAGTAAGCAAATTTTTAATGGTTGCTGCCCTTGCTGCTATTGGGCTAAATACAGATTATAAAGAAATGAAAAAATCGGGTTATCAACCTATGTTGCATGGTTTTATCATTTCTGCACTTGTAGTTGTTGTTGCTTTTTTTGTTGAATATTCCATGGGAATGATATAAAAATTTATTTCACCAATGTTTGATAGCACACATCAAATGCATGGAAAAATTTTTCGACATTTTCTTCTGTTGTCAAGTGACTTAAGCTTATACGCCATGAAGACAATGCTCTGCGTTGATCTTTGGTCATTGCATAAACAGAGGTTGAGTATTGGGTGTTGGTAGCACAAGCAGATTTTACGGATACACAAACCCCCTGTTCATCCAAATGACGTTGAAATACTGTCCCCTTTACACCTTTAATGCTTACATTTAAAATATGCGGAATGGCATTGCCAATGGGACTGTTGATTTGAACATTTGTGTACGCTTCCAACCCCCTACGTAATTTTACATTCATTTTTTGCACAATTTCATAACGGTTTTGTTGTTCCGCTAGCGCAATTTCAAGAGCAGTTTCTGTTGCTGCTGCAAGAGCTAACGTCGGCGTACCACCGCGGTAAATGGTTGTACTTGCTCCCCCGTGTATTAAAGGCTCCATAACTCGTTTGCTACGCTTCAGTAGCACTCCACAACCGTTTAAGCCATAAAATTTATGCCCTGTAAATGACACAGTATCTATTCCTTCGAAAGAGACATCTATCTTACCTAATGATTGTGTTGCATCCACATGAAAATGACAATTTGGATAAGCTTTTAAAATATCAGATATTTTGTCAATCGGTTGAATGCAACCAATTTCGCTATCTACACTGCAAACTGCTACGAGTATTGTGTCATTTCTTAATAACTGTTTTAAATGATCTAGTTTCACTAGTCCATTTTCATCCAAATCAACAAAATCAATTTCAAATCCTTGCTTTTCCAGTATCGTCAAACAACTACTGATAGAAGAATGTTCTAATGCAGTAGAAATAATGTGACGACCGCAATGAGATGCCGAATGTGCAATCCCATACATGGCTAAATTATTCGCTTCACTTGCTCCAGAGGTGAAAATAATTTCTCCTGAGTGTACTCCCAAAAGTTTTGCCATATGTTCTACTATCTTTGTCATTTCCAATCGGGCATATCGCCCTATTTCATGAGAAGAATTTGGATTGCCCAAAAAATTTCTCTCCACTAACAAAAACCGTTCTAACACCTCAGCCAATGCAGGTGTATTTGCAGCATAATCAAAATATATCATGTCTCCTCCAAATCAAATGTAGATACAATAGTCCCTCCACCTACGACCACATCCCCATCATAAAGCACCAGCGCCTGTCCTGTGGTAATTGCCCGTTGCGGATTGTCAAATTGAACATAAATTTGTCCATTGTCCTTGGGTGTCACAGTTGCCCACTGCTCTTGTTGACGGTAGCGTGTTTTTGCTTTAAATCTTTTTGGTTCATCTAAGGTTTCAAATGCAATCCAATTCATATCTTCTGCAAGTAAGGTCTTTGAATAAAGAGATGCTTCTGGCCCAACTGTAACCGTATTATGCTCCATAGACTTTTTACAAACGTACATCGGTTGCCCCATAGCAAGCCCCAATCCTTTTCTTTGTCCTATGGTATAGCGAACTGCCCCTTTATGTTGCCCTACAACATTGCCTTTCTCATCTAAAAAATCACCATCATGATATTCTTTCCCTTTATATTCTTGCATAAATTTTGTGTAGTCTCCATCAGGTACAAAACAAATATCTTGGCTGTCGTGTTTTTTTGCATTTACAAATTGAAGCCGATCTGCCAATTCTCTTGTTTGGCTTTTTTTCAGTTCACCTAAAGGAAATTGAATATGAGCCAATTGGTCTTGTGTCATTGTATAAAGAGCATAGCTTTGATCTTTGGAAAGATCTAAGGCTTTTTTTAATAAAAATCGGTTCGCGGTTCTATCCCATTCAACTCTGGCATAATGCCCCGTAACAAGATACTTTAGCCCTTTATCATGAGCAAACTGCATCAACTTATCAAACTTCATATAACGATTGCAGTCAATGCATGGATTAGGCGTTCCACCATTTTCGTAAACTTGAATAAATTTTTCTATAATCTGTTTTCCAAAATCCATCGTAAAATCCAAAACTTCATAAGGTATATCCAATTGAAAGGCAACTTCACTTGCATCGTCTATATCCTTTTGAGAACAGCAAGTGTGAAACCCACACATCCCCAAATCTTCATTACGATATAAACGCATCGTTGTCCCCTCGCAATAATATCCCATTTCTACCATAAGATATGCTGCAATGGAACTATCAACCCCACCGCTCATTGCAATTAAAGCTCGCTTGTCTTCTATCATCATTACCACACCTTCATATTTTTCTTGTTTCACGTAGTTTTACTTCAAAAAAAATGCTCTCAATCAGTAACTTTGAGAGCATTCTAAATTTTATTTTTGATTACTGCAAAGAATTACTGCTTTCGCATCAATCTGCAAACATTGGTGTAGAAAGGTAACGCTCTCCCGTATCTGGCAATAAAACAACAATATTCTTATCTTTATTTTCGGGACGTTTTGCAAGCTCAATTGCTGCCCATAAAGCTGCACCAGAAGAAATACCAACCAAAATACCTTCTGTGTGTCCAAGTTTTTTTGCTGTAGCAAAAGCATCTTCGTTTTCAACGGTGATAATTTCATCGTAAATTTCAGTATTTAATATCTCTGGTACAAAGCCTGCACCAATTCCTTGTATTTTATGAGGGCCTGGTGTTCCTGCACTTAATACAGCAGATGCATTTGGCTCAACAGCAACAATTTTAATGTTCGGATTTTTAGATTTTAAATAACCGCCAACACCTGTAATTGTTCCACCTGTACCAACGCCTGCCA
>JBKEAS010000023.1:0-2990 GCA_047972635.1 Anaerotignum sp. | reverse complement strand
TTACAAATATGGATTCTGTTGAAAAAGCATTGTTTAACTATCAATATTATAACGCTTTGGCAAAAGAACAAAAATCCATTAGTACCGTAAAAGATATAGAATATGAACTAAAAAAAGATTACCTAGACCAAAGCAATTACTATTACCATAAAAAGGATAAAGCCACCCTCGCCATATTAAAAATGTTAGACTATAAAGGTACCGAAGCCTATTATATCAATGTGCATAGCAAATATCTTAAAGGAAAACTCTTTGAAATCGTAATTGCGGATGAACAAATTATTCTCCATTCTACCAGTGCCCTTATCTTAAAAAATCTACAAGAAGAAGGTGTATTTTTTCAAGAAAGTAGAAAATCATTGATCGACGAATACGTAAACCATAGATATTAAGCTCATCTTAACAACAACGCTCTCTCATATCCAAACAAAGCGAAATAAGCCATAACCCACTTGTTTTTACACTAAAAAAATAGATAGGTATCTTTTTTCGTATACCTATCTATTTCTGCAAACATCAAAACAACCCAACCTTAGAAATATATTTATCAATTAGCTGTAATTTTGCCTCTGTGGTGTATCCCATTTTCTTGCTAATAAAAGAGCATAGCAATTCCATCGTAAATAAGACAGCAACATATGAGTTAAAAAATGTATTGCTATCAACGCTTACCGTTAGAATTTGTGTTGCATACTTTGCCAAAGGCGAACTCGCTTTATCTGTAATCAAAACAATCTTTGCTCCTGCATCATATGCCATTTGTGCCGCCAATAAATCCATCTCAGAATATCTAGGGAAGCTCACCGCAATGATACAATCATTTTCTGTGATATCACACAAATGGTCAATCACATTCAAGGCCGGATGAGAAGTTTCATACACATCTGGCAACAGATGCTTTAATAACAAAAACATCATATCTCCAATACCGCTGTTGGCTCTGGAAGTGACAATAAACTTACGCTTACTTTCTGCGATGCAGCCTGCCGCCAACTCAAATGCGATCGTATCATTTTGGCTAATACAACTTTCTAAATTTTGCATCACATTGGAAAAATGACTTTCCACCATGTTGCTCTCGTCTAGTTTGCTGATGGATAATTTTAGCCGTTCTGAAGGTATGGTAATGCTATCCGATACACTGTTCATCCTTTCAGTATAAGTCTTACGAATACTTTTTTGAAAATCAGCAAACCCTGTATACCCTAAGGTACGCGTAAAACGAATGACGGATGAATCGCTAACATCTAATCTTTTTGCAATATCTGTAGAAGTAATAAAACATGCCTTAGCAAAATTGTCCAACACAAATGCGGCAATCAATGTTTCTTTTTTTGTTAATTTTACACTCATTAATTGTGCTCTTAGCTCCTCTGTCAAATCTTCTCACCCTTTCGCATCATATATCTCCTAGACGAATTGAACTCTTATTCTCCATATTTTTTCGTAAAAATATGCGCCTTTCTCTTTAAACTATATTATAATGTCAAATATAGCACATTTTCAACAAAAATAATACCAAAAAGAAGAATAAAAGATTATCATTTTTTATGGCTTATTCTTGTTTAAAAAAGCATATTAGTATATAATAAAGCTTCAATACAGCAAAAAATAGCATGGACAATGTCTCCATGCTCTTTCTAGGAGGGATTTCATTGGCAGAAACAATTGCAAACTGGTTCGTTATACACTTACAAGATACCATGTCAAAAGAACTCATTGTTTTCATCGTATCTATGCTTCCAATTTTAGAATTACGAGGTGGTATCATTGCCGGCTTTGCTATGCAAATGCAATGGCTACCCACGTTTATCATTGCTTTTATTGGCAACTTGGTTCCCATCCCATTTATCTTACTTTTTATCCGTTATATTTTCAAAATACTCAAAAAAACACCCCTCCGCTCTTTTGTAGCTTGGTGTGAAAGAAAAGCAGAAAAAAATAGTGATCAAATCCGTAAGTACGCATATTGGGGGTTATTTCTTTTCGTGGCAGTCCCTCTCCCCACCACTGGGGCATGGACAGGTGCTTTGATTAGTGTTTTATTAAACATGGACCCTAAAAAGACATTTCCCGTTATTGTAGTTGGCGTATTTACCGCTGGTATTGTCGTGTCCCTTCTGTCTTTTGGTTTATTAGGCAGTTTAGGATTTGGAGCATAAAAGGAGCATAAAACCTATGACAGAACGAATTTCCACCCCATCAAAAACCAGACAAATTATAGAAGAAAATAGTTTTGCATTTAAAAAGAATTTTGGGCAAAACTTTCTAATTGACTCTAATATTTTAGATAATATTTCGGATTGTGCTGGCGTAACAAAAGAGGACTGCGTCCTAGAAATCGGCCCCGGTATTGGCTCTTTAACGCAAGTTTTAGCAGAAAATGCAAGAGAAGTGGTTGCTGTTGAAATCGATAAAACGCTCATACCCATATTAGAACAAACTTTAACAGGCTATGATAATGTTGAGATTTTAAACCAAGATATTCTAAAAACAGATATTGATGCCATTATCGAAAAAAAGAACGCAGGTAGACCCATCAAAGTGGTCGCAAACCTCCCCTACTACATAACAACCCCAATCATTATGGATTTATTAGAAAATGAACGGCATATTGATACCATCACAGTTATGGTGCAAAAAGAAGTGGCAGAACGTATGCAAGCCGGTCCAAAAGAAAAAGAATATGGTGCCTTGTCCATCGCAGTCCAATATTATTGTGATGCCAATCTGGACATGATTGTGCAACCTGCGTGCTTTATCCCAAAACCAAAAGTTGCCTCAGCAGTCATAACCCTAAAAGTATTGCCCGAACGCAAAGTGAAAACCAAAGACGAAACTCTATTTTTCCATTTGGTTAAATGTGCTTTTGGACAACGTAGAAAAACACTGCTAAACGGGCTAAATAACCAAGCCGACCTAAACCTTTCTAAGGAAAATATTGCATCGGTTATCACTTCTTTGGGCTGGGACGAACGTATTCGTGGCGA
>JBKEAS010000311.1:0-2458 GCA_047972635.1 Anaerotignum sp. | reverse complement strand
ATGGCGGAGACGGAATTGCTCCCTTGCACCATGGAAAACAAGATATTAAAAAATTCATCTTGCACATGTGCCGTTACATTTGTAAAAACAGCAGGCATATGGATGAGTAATTCATTTACTCTTGACCAGAACAAGTCTAAACCCTCTTGGGCTTTTTCAAGATAGAAGGGAAGATCGTTTTTTAGTTTGTCCATCTGATCCATAAGGCTATTTCCTATGTAATAGCCTAAAAGTGCTAGGAGGGAAACCAGAAGAAGGACGCCTGCAAGAGCACCAGCCCAACGTGGCACGCGATGCTTTTCTAATTTATCTGCTAGGGGTATAAAGAGTAGGCTTAGTAGCCAGCCCAAAATAAAGGGCAAAAAAATAGAGAACAAATAATGAAAAAATAAAAAACAACCTAAAATTCCTCCGCAAAGAATAAGTGAATTTTGTACTGCTTGTTTATTTTTAGTGTAAAATTCGTGCATAGCACCCCTCCTTGTTCAGACAATCTTTCCATAGGTATAGTATAATACGAATGAAGGGTTTGGTATATGGTTTCATGAAATTTAAAGAAAAATTTAAAGTATTTAAAAAGCCTACTGATACATTTTTTGTATTAATAGGCTTTTTATACGTTTTTACTTGTTAATATTTTTGATTTCAGCAGAGAGGTTTACCATCTCGATTGCAGCCAAAGCGGTGTCATAGCCTTTGTTTCCTGCTTTTGTACCAGCTCTTTCGATGGCTTGTTCGATGTTTTCGGTGGTTACAACACCAAAGAGTACGGGTATGTTGGTTTCCATAGAAAGATGGGCAACGCCTTTAGAAACTTCGCTACAAACGTAATCGTAGTGGGTTGTTGCACCACGGATGACAGCACCTAGGCAAATGATTGCATCGTAAGCACCGGTGTTTACCATAAGCTTTGCTGCTGCTGGAATTTCAAACGCACCGGGAACACGAACCAAAGAGATATTGTCTGCATTTACGCCGTGGCGTAATAGGGCATCCTCTGCACCGTCGATAAGCTTTCCTACAATAAAATCATTAAAACGTGAAGCCACAATACCTACTTTCATATCTGTTGCAATTAAGTTTCCTTGAATAAGTTTCATGATTAAATCCTCCTAAAAAATAATTGTTTTATAGTGTTTGGTTAAAGATATGGCCCATTTTTTCTTGTTTTGTACGCATGTATGCCAAGTCGTGTTTTTGTGGTTCGATTTCGATGGGAACACGCTTTGTAATCTTTACGCCGTAGCCGTCTAGTCCGTAGACTTTTTCTGGGTTGTTGGTTAATAGGTGTAATTCCTTGGCGCCTAGGTCTTGCAAAATTTGTGCGCCAATCCAATATTCTCTAAGGTCTGGGGCAAAGCCTAGAGAAAGATTTGCCTCTACTGTATCTTGTCCTTGCTCTTGTAGTTCGTAGGCTTTTAATTTATTGATTAGGCCGATGCCTCTACCTTCTTGACGCATATATAGGAGAATGCCTCTGCCTTCTTTTTCGATTTGTTGCATGGCTGCTGCTAATTGCTGTCCGCAGTCACATCTGTGAGAGCCAAACACATCTCCGGTTAGGCATTCAGAATGAACACGGCAAAGGAGATCTTTCCCATCACCAATTTCGCCTTTTACCAAAGCAACATGATGTTCTCCTGTGATATCGTTTACATAGCCGTAAATTTTAAATTCTCCATAAGGAGTGGGCATTTTTGCTGCAGCTTCACGCTGAATGTGTTTTTCGTGACGGCGGCAGTAATTTTGTAAGTCGTGGATGGTAATAAATTTCAAACCGTATTGGTTGGCAACTTCCCAAAGCTCCGGCGTACGCATCATGGTGCCATCTTCTGCCATGATTTCGCAACATAGCCCGCATTCTTTTAAACCTGCAAGTCGCATCAAGTCTACGGTTGCTTCTGTATGGCCTTCTCTTTTTAAGACACCGCCTTTTTTTGCAATCAGAGGGAACATATGCCCAGGTCTACGCAAATCTTCGGGCTTTATGTCATCTTCGACGCATTTTATTGCGGTGATAGAGCGTTCTGCAGCGGAAATGCCTGTGGTGGTGTCGACATGGTCGATGGAAACGGTGAAGGCGGTAGCGTGGTTATCGGTGTTTTCAGAAACCATTTGCTGTAAACCTAGTTTTGCACCAAGGCCTTCGCTCATTGGCATACAGATAAGTCCTTTACCATATTTTGCCATGAAATTTACATTTTCCGTTGTCGCAAATTCTGCTGCACAGATAAAGTCGCCTTCGTTTTCACGGTCTGGGTCATCAGTCACAAGGATGATTTTGCCTTGTCTTAATTCTTCTAGAGCTTCTTCAATGCTATGGTAATGATACATGGTTTTTCTCCTCCTAAAATCCGTTTTCTCTCAAAAAATCTAAAGTTAAGGGTTTCTCTTTTTTTGTTTCGTTGGTATGTAAAAAGCGTTGGATGTATTTTGCAATGACATCTGTTTCCAAATT
>JBKEAS010000295.1:0-1827 GCA_047972635.1 Anaerotignum sp. | reverse complement strand
AGGTTTGCAAGGCTTGTGGTGCGTATAACAAGAAAACAATCATCAAAGTTGACTAATGTCAAATCTGAAAAGACAGCATATTTGCTGTCTTTTCTTCATATATGTTGTTTTGTGAAAAGATCTATGGTGTAGATAGTATGATGTTGTGCATATAGAAAAAGTTTGGAAGGAGTTTGGTGTTTTGTGGAGAAAAGAGTAGTTGTAGCGGTAGACGCTATGGGCGGTGACTTAGCACCAGTTGAAATTGTCAAGGGTGCGGTGGATGCAGTAAAAGAATTGAATGTTGAAGTTAAGCTCGTTGGCCGTGAGGATGCGGTAAAGGGTGAGCTGAAAAAATATGAATATCCAAAAGAACGCATACAAGTTATTCATGCAGAAGAAGTCATTGGGACAGAGGAGACGCCTACAAAAGCAATTCGTAGCAAGAAGGATTCGTCTTTGGTTGTCGGCTTAAACCTTGTAAAAAATGGAGAGGCAGACGCTTTTGTTTCTGCCGGAAGTACGGGTGCACTCTTAACGGGTGCGTTACTGATTGTGGGACGAATGGAAGGGGTGGAACGCCCGGCTCTTGGCACTTGCTTGCCAACAAAAAATGGCTTTACCTTCCTTTTGGATAGTGGTGCGAATGTGGATTGTAAAGCGAAATATTTGCAGCAGTTTGCAAAAATGGGTTCTATTTATGTTGAAAATATGTTTGGAATAAAAGAACCAACGGTTGCACTTGTCAATATTGGTGCAGAAAAAGAAAAGGGCAATGCATTGACAAAGGAAGCCTACGAATTGTTGGAAACAAGCGAGGGTATCAACTTTGTGGGAAATATTGAAGCAAGAAACATTCCTTATGGCGAGGCTGATATCATTGTTTGTGATGGGTTTGTTGGAAATACTATTTTGAAACTTTTAGAAGGTGTGAGCAAGACGTTATTTAGCGTAATCAAAGAAGAAATTACAGCAGGGCCGTATAAGTTTGCGGCGGCGGCATTGAAAACACCATTTAAAAATATCAAAAAACGTTTTGATTTTGATGAAATAGGCGGTGCACCGTTTATTGGTTTGGATGCATTGGTTGTAAAGGCGCACGGTAGCTCTAATTCTAGGGCAATCAAGGGCGCAATTCGCCAATGTGTGCTCTTTACAGAGGCGGATCTTGTTCAGAAAATTAAGGATAACTTATAAGGACGAAGATGGCGGTTTTTCTGCTTGAGGAACAAGAATTTTATAAGATGGTATATGAAAAGTCACAATTTGTTTTGTGGCTTTTTTTGTGTGATTGCTTTGTAAGAGTAGTTATGAAAGAATGATATTAGACAAGTCTGTCAAATGAAGCAGGGCTTGGTTTGGGCAAAGCTAAAATCCTTGGTTTTTGGGAACTTATTTAGCGATATGAGTAAAATGTAGATAGAAATAATAAAATGTATAGGATGTGATATGATATCATGCTAAATTGTCATAAATTGAATGTCGGGTATTTGTTGATAATGTATAAAAAAAGGTATGATTGAGGCGAAAAATGTGACAAGTGAACAGAAGGCTTTCTATATGCTTTGAGCAGCTCTTCGTATAATAAAGAGAGTGATTTGATATGAAAGGGGAAATTAGTATGAAGAAAAACATTACAAAACTTTTACTTTGTGCATTTTGTGTTTCAAGTATTCGCTTTCCCGCATATGTGATGGGCATACGACGACAGAGTTACCATAACAGAGGACTAATGCTGTCGTAGCTCAACCAAAAGTACATGGAATGGAATATAGGCGGGTACTTGTTGCTTCTGCAAAGAAAACTTATGACTTAGGGGAAGCCGGTGGGCAGCTCATAGGTGGAACA
>JBKEAS010000253.1:0-1762 GCA_047972635.1 Anaerotignum sp. | reverse complement strand
TAATCACTTCTGCACAATCTTTTAACTCATCAAATATCGCCTGTGCATCACAAACGTCTTTTTTATATTTTAATTTGTGTTCAAGGCTGGCCCAAAAATCCATTGCAATCGTACGAAACTGAACTTCAACCTTCATCAGTTTTTTCTGCTCTGCTAAAAAAACGGGCACCTCTATAAGAAGGTGTAGGCTTCTGTATCCGTTCTCCTTTGGATTTTTAATATAATCCTTTGCTTCAACTAGTGTAATATCATCCTGCTGAACCAATAGAGCGGCTATGGCATAGATGTCATCTACAAAAGAACAAATAATACGAACTCCGGCAATATCAAATAAATTATCCCTCATACTGTCAACCGTAGGTGGAAAGCCTTTCCTCGTCAGTTTTTCCATAATACTGAGAGGTTTTTTTATTCTAGACTTAATAGACTCAAAAGGGTTTCTGTTATACTTCAATGCAAACTCTTCGTTTAAAACTTTCAACTTCGTTTCGACTTCCATCAAAGCACATCTGTACTCCATCATCAATTCCATAAAAGGTCCAGCCTCTTTCAAAATCATATCTGGTTGCACAGACAGAAATTTATCTTCATAATCTAATTCTAACATGTTCATTTCTTACCTCCACCTCCTATAAACTTTCCTCAGTATATCATAGTCCACAAAAAATGTCTATTATTGTCATCCCCTTCATTGCCCACAATTTGCGCTTATTTTAGAAGGAAACCAACCATTTGATGGCGACGCTGACGATAACTATGCATTGCTACCTATGAGCGGGATCCCTAACATTTGCAATAAATCCTATGCCGTATATATTGAGTGGAACTATTTCACCACAAATCGTGCACAAGAGATCATAAACTATATAAAAAACTTAATGACTAAAACCGAGGTTGTAGAAATTTGGCATATATGCCTATCTGATGTTGTCTCTCCAATTACAAAAACAACAACCTTACATATAAACGACCTACGGCCTGAACATATAAAAACACTGAATACCGCAGGTCTGTTTGACAAAAATATTTTAGGAAAACATTGTGGCACAGATGTAACAATTGCCTATTGCCTAAAGATTATAAAATAATCACAAAAAATGTTTGCCCTTACGTATCTTTACCTTTTTGCAAGAAAAAAAGCAGCCTGCCGATGGCTGCTTTCCTTCAAAAAGAGAAGGTATTTCTTATTGGAATTACGGATTCGCCGTAACGTGAAAATATTGGGGAATTTTCACCTCACCATTATATCACGTGGGACAAAAAATGTCTAGCCGAAATTCATTGACAATATAACCTCAACTGGTAAAATCCGACAATAGCATCACCAAATTTTCTTCTCCCAATACATAAATCCCTTCTTGAAGTTGAATACGCTCAGACTCTGGTAAGATAGAAACCGGTACCTCTGTTAGCTCTTTCAATCTCATCTTTTTATCAGGATCTTCCACAAAAATCGATAAATATCCGTCATGTTCTTTTAGTAAATATACCTCATTGCTCATTCCTTCAATCGAACAACGCAATATCACCTTTTCGGGCGAAAAGTAAACCATTTGCCATCCATTGTAAATGCTTAACATCTGAACTCGGTTTAACCCCACCAAAAAATCCGGAACAGGCTCTTCAACTTCTTTTGTAATTGCATCCTTTGTGTAATAATACTGGTAAATGACTTTCCCTTCCTTTTGCAAGGTTACTTCACTCTTAGCAGCTTGAACCAGTTCCATCTGGGTCGGTGTTGTGTTCATTTGCTGATCTTTCG